>CAZLFW010000202.1:0-5769 GCA_964559045.1 uncultured bacterium | reverse complement strand
GACCCTGAGCAGAGCGAAGGGGAAGAATCCATTATAACTGCATGTTTTTACATATATATTTATTTTATAAAATTTTGCTGTTTTTTACCGTGCAAAGCTTTCTTTTTATATAAAAAAAAACAGATGTAAATACACTTCGCCTTAATTTTTCATGTGTCTACAAGGAAACAATAAAAACCGCTATAAAAAGACTTGCAGAAATTATTTAAAAAAGATTGTTATTTTTACCGGTCAATATTTCCTTTTCTAATTCCGTAAATCCGTATTTCTGTGTGATACAAAAAAAATGAAAAAAAATATTGACAAACGAAAAAAGTTTTGATAGCACTCATTCCTCTTTTTGAGGATGGGCCGCTAGCTCAGTAGGTAGAGCAGCAGACTTTTAATCTGTTGGTCGAAGGTTCGATTCCTTCGCGGCTCATAAACTTGCGTCCCTATCGTCTAGCCTGGCCTAGGACACCGGCCTTTCACGCCGGCGACAGGGGTTCAAATCCCCTTAGGGACGCCATTTTTATCCTCATCCACATTTTCCTACTTAGGCTCCAACAGATGAAATCCGAAAGATTCGTTGAATTTTCTGTATGATTTGGTGTCTGTTATTTCAAAAATTAAAAATTTAACCAATATTTTTTGTTTTCAATAAATTATAATTATGATAATAACACATCCCTTTAAACGAAAATTTAAAAAAAGGACGACAAATGAAGCTACTTTTTGACAAAGCCGTTAAAGGAGAAAACTCTCTTTTAACGATTTGGACAAAATAATCCATGCGGATTTTCAAAGTATTTGGGAGGCTTTTGCCTATTCGGTAAAAATAAAAAACGCTTTTCACAAGGAACAGGTAAAGCTTTGCTCCATTATCAACGCCAAATCGGGAAAATGCCCCGAAAACTGCGCTTTTTGCGCACAGTCAAAACACCACAGCACCAATATTGAAATTTTCACTTTAATTTCACCTGAAGATATTTTAAAAGCAGCAGTTGAAAAGGAAAAAGCAGGAAGTCAAAGATTTTCCATTGTAACAAGCGGAACAGCAGTTGAAAGCGAAAAAGACAAGTATAAGGTGCTTAAAAGTGTTGAGCTCATAAAGAAACATACCAAGCTTGAATGTTGCGGTTCTCTTGGCATTATAAATAAAAATTTCATGAAGCAATTAAGAGATGCTGGAATGTCCGGCTATCACCACAATCTTGAAACATCCGAATCTTTTTTTTCTTCAATATGCACAACTCATAATTACGAAGAAGACCTTAATACTGTAAAATCAGCAAAAGAATTAGGATTCTACGTATGCAGCGGCGGGATTTTCGGGCTCGGCGAAAATTGGGGACACAGAATTGAAATGGCACACACATTAAAAGAACTAAACGTGGACTCTGTTGCCATTAATTTTTTAAATCCCATAAAAGGCACAAGACTGGAAAACAACAATCTGCTGCCACCTTTGGAATGTTTAAAAATAATTACACTATACAGATTTATCCTTTCGGATAAGGATATTAGAATTTGCGGAGGCAGGGAGATTAACCTGAAACAGTTACAGCCTCTTGTTTTTTCGGCAGGAGCCAACGGAATAATGATTGGCAACTATTTAACAACAAAAGGCAGGTCAATTAAAGACGATTTTGAAATGATTAAAAATCTCGGGCTATCAGTAGATGAGTGTTGAAAATTTTGTTTCCTTTTTAAAAAAAGAAATTGAAAAAATCAGAAAAATGAACAGATACAGGTTTTTACGGGAAATATCGTCAAAACCTAACAGAGAAATAGTGCTTAACGGCAAAACAGTCCTGAATCTCTGCTCAAACAATTATCTCGGACTCGCAGGAAACCGAGAAATAATAGAAGCGGAAAAAAAAGCTGCGGAGAAATACGGAGCAGGCTCTACAGGCTCAAGACTTATTACGGGAACAACATCGCTTCATTTGCAATTGGAAGAAAAAGTAGCTAAATTCAAGAAAACCGAAAAAGCCTTGATTTTCAATACAGGTTACATGGCAAATATAGGTATAATAGATGCTCTAACAGACGGTAACGATATTGTGCTTTCAGACGAGCTCAATCATGCAAGTATTGTGGATGCTTGCAGGCTGTCAAAAGCAAAAACCGTTGTTTTCAAACATAAAGATATGGAGCATCTTGAGTTGTGTCTAAAAAAATTTAAAAACAAAAATAAAAAGTTAATTGTAACAGACTCTGTTTTCAGCATGGACGGCGATATAGCTCCTCTAAAAGATATAAATTACCTTGCGGAAAAATACGGTGCCATAGTTATGACAGATGATGCCCATGCCACTGGGATACTTGGTGAAACAGGCTCTGGCAGCGCCGAATATTTCGGATTATCGGGAGATATTCATATTCAAATGGGCACTTTCGGAAAAGCTTTGGGAACTTTCGGAGCTTATGCGGCAGGGAACAAAGAACTAATAGAATACCTTATTAACAGGTCAAGACCGTTTATTTACACAACTGCTCTTCCTCCCGGAGTGCTCGGAGCAACTATGAAAGCTATTGATATAGTAAATTCGGAGGAAGGGAAAAAAAGGAGAATACTGCTTCTGAAAAAAGCTTCTCTCCTTAGAAAAAAACTTGCTCAAATAGGCATTGATACTCTTGACAGCGAAACGCAGATTATCCCCCTGCTTGTTGGAGACGAAGCAACCACAATGAAATTAAGCGAGAAACTTCTTGAAAAAGGAATTTATATTCAGGGAATTCGTCCCCCCACAGTGCCCGAAGGCATGTGCAGGTTAAGAATCAGTCTAACCATTGACACTGATTTCAATAATTTTCTTTAAAAAAACCGTGCAAATCCAAAGGCGTATAAACTTTTGAAATTTTTTTCATCCTGTAATTGGGAAAAATTATAAAAGAGTCTGTTTGTCCATCTCCAATGCCTCCGTGACACGACATTTGATCTTCGAAATTTATTACCCCGTCCGCAATAAAGTTTGAAAAGATTATCAAATCGCCTGAATAACGTAAATTTATAAGAGCATCAATATCTTTACATACAAAACTTTTATCAATAAACTTTTCCTTTATTTTCTCAAAAAAAGTATCTTTCTTAACCTTTTTCTCTGCAATTTTTCCTTCTCTCAGCTTTATGTATCCATTTTTGAACAACAAAAGAGACCCGCCTTTATCTTGCACTCCAATTGCTCCGACACTTTTATGAGCTATAATATGAATTATAAAAAACGGAAAAATGCTGTTAATTTTATTAAAATCAAGTTTATCTTTAAACTTGGTAAAATACAAATGAGAGACAGGACCGAAACTTACTATATTTACCTGCTCCGATGTAAATTTTTCAGGCATTTTAAAAACCCTGCCCTTTGTAAAATCAAATCTTGAAAAAATTTTGGGGATATCCGAATTTTGTGAAAGCTTACTTAATTTTTTTAAAATAAATATGTTAAAAGATTCCGACTTCAAAGGAGAATAATGGTGCTGCCCCACTTTTAAATCTTTTCCGTATCTTAATATGACATCTTTGAGATTTTTCCTGAAAATTTTATAAAAAGGAAGGGAAGGAGCTTCACCGTGGTCGGAAAGTATATAAAAATCGTATTTTCGCAATGTTGAATTTTTTGCAAAACCGTAAATTTTGTAAATTGACTTGTCAATAACTTTTAAAGTTTTCATAGTGCCTCTGTGAAACGGTCCTCTTTGATGAGAAATTTCATCATAAGCATTGAAAGTTACGTAAATCTTAGGCGTTCCCGATAAGATTTCAAGACATACGGCATTGGTATTGTATTCTGTTATTATCACATTGTTAAACACTCTTAACAATGGGAAAAAAAGAGACCTTCTGTGAGTTAAATCGTTAAAGAAAAAAAAGAGCTGATCTTTAAATTCTCTGACAATCTCTTTAATGCTGGAAAAAATAATTTTAAATAAAGTAAAAAAATTTAAAAAAGTTAAGATAAAAAGTTTGAACCCCGTTAGCCGGACCCTCATATTTGTATGGAAAATTTTACTTAATGTAAGATAGCTTCTGTCAGCATCGCCGCTGAAAATATTGTAATATGAAGCTCCTCCTTTCAATATTCCGGTTTTACTTTTATTTTTCACAGATTTTTCAATAAATTCCGCTGTTTCAGGTGAAGTAAAGGTAAAAAATTTTCCGCTTGTCTTGTCAAACCACCTGAAACCGGGAACAGGCTCTTCATCTCCGAACATTAACTGTTTTTGAAAATTTGGAGTGTTGGAAGGCATTCCGGAATAAAAACTTTTAACGGAAAATTTATCGTTTAAAATCTTTCCGTTCAAACGGGGCATATATCCTTTTTGGATTGCCGCTTTCAATGTTTCGCAAGATAATCCGTCTATCTGAACAATAATAAATCCTCTTTTAACATCCCTATTTACAGGAAAATTTAAGAATTTCCTAATAATGGAAAGTTTCAGTTTGGTTAAAAAATAAATAATTTTTCCGAATATGCCGTTTTTCATTGTAAAAATGACTCTAATACAAATTCAAGGTTAAATTGGGATTTAAGGATTAAGATTTAGTCTGAGTTCTAATTTAAACAATAGATTTAAAATACCAACCCCCAACAACTCAAGTTTCCACCTAATCAAGGATAGTTAAGCATAAGAAATTATCAGAAAAAAAGTAAAAAAATTGTAATATGTTATATTTGATTTCTAAAAAATAAACAAAGGAGACTTTTTCACACGGAAGACAATAAAAAAAATAACTTGAAAATGCAAGAGAAATTATTGGAGAAAGTATAAACCATTTTATAAGATATAGTCGTAACGAATTATTTAATCAATATGTAAAGATGCGTATTATAGAAAAGGAATAAACTGGAGTAAATTTATGCTATAATTATAGGCAAAAGAAAACCTTTGCACAGCAAAAATTAGTAAAAAATTGCAAACAGGAAAGCACATAAAAACAGATAGCTATAATGTATTTTCTCTTTCGCTTTGCTCAGAGACAGAATAATATTAAAATTTTCAGAATAATAATCCATAAATTTTGACAAATTTATGGATTTATGGTAGGTAATATTTATGATTATTAAAAGAGCTTATAATCTTGAAAAATATATTCAAAAAAACAGAGTCCTCATTATTTACGGAGCAAGGAGAGTGGGGAAAACTACTCTTTTAAAAGAATTTTTAAATAATACTTCCCTAAGATATAAACTTGATACAGGAGAAAATATAAGGCTGCAAGAATTATTTTATACCAGAGATATTAAATCAATTCTCCAATACCTTGAAGGATATGAGATTTTTGCAATAGATGAAGCTCAATATATAAAAAACATCGGAGATATATTAAAAATTATTGTAGATTATTCTGAAAATATTTCAGTAATTGCCACTGGCTCTTCATCTTTTGAGCTTTCAGGACAGATAGGTGAGCCTCTTACCGGCAGAAAAAGGACATTATTGCTATATCCTTTTAGCATTAAAGAACTAAATAATATTTACAATAGATTTGAGCTTAAAGAAAATATAGAAGATTTTTTAATTTACGGAACTTATCCCGAAGTTGTTATAGCTAAAAAAAGAGAAGAAAAAATAGAAATCCTTGATGAATTGGTTAATTCATATTTATTAAAGGATATTCTTGCATTTGAAAGAGTAAGAGCAGCCTCAACACTTTTAAACTTGCTTAGATTGATAGCATTTCAGATTGGACAGCTTGTTTCTTTAAATGAGCTTGCTACTCAATTGAAAATTGATGTTAAAACTGTTCAAAAATATCTTGACCTTCTTGAAAAAACATTTGTTATA
>CAZLFW010000201.1:0-23336 GCA_964559045.1 uncultured bacterium | reverse complement strand
GTGAAAGAGCTTGAAAATTACGATGTGGAAAAAATGGGGAAACTTATCAGGTATCATGAATTTTTTCAGCCTAACGGCACCAATGTAAATTTTGTTTCAGTTGAAAGCAGAGATACACTTCAGATAAGAACTTACGAAAGAGGAGTGGAAGCTGAAACTCTTGCCTGCGGCACAGGTTCTGTTGCAGCAGCTTTAATTGCTTATAAAAAAAGCTTTGTTAAAAAACCTGTTAAAGTTAAAAATCAAGGTGGTGAAACTTTAGTTATTGATTTTACCGAAGAGAACGGCTCTTTTGGCAAAGTATTTCTCGAAGGTGACGCAAAATTTGTGTTTCAAGGAAAGATATTGGAAGATGCTCTACAATAAAAATTTAAGAGATAGTATTACATTATTGACCAAATTGAGTTTTCTGTTAACCAAAACAGAGCTTTCTTTGTATAAAAAACTTGAAGAGGTTTTGGAAATTCTTTCAGTAGCGTTGAAAGTGAAGCGTTGTTCCCTGATTCTTTACAATAAAGAAACTCAAAAATACGAAATGTATGCTGCAAAAGGAATGAACATCCCGTTTGAAGAATTAAAAAAAATAGACCCTGTTAATGACAGTCAAATTATTAAATATGTTATTGAGAATAAAGAGCCTATTGTTGTTTGTAAAGAAGAGGATATGCTGAAACTTGGCATTACACCTAAAAAAAATTATAAAATTCAATCATTTATATCCGTGCCCCTTATTTCAAACGGTAACTTTCTCGGGGTTATGAATCTTACGGAAACAGAATCGGAGAAGCCTTTTTCCAAAGTTGAGGCTCATACAATTGTTATTTTAAGCGACCATATAGCTACTACAATTGAAAATGCCCAGCTTAGTGAAGAAGTTTTCAGAAACAGGCTCATAAAAGAGCAGTTAAAAATTGCAAAACGGGTTCAATTTTCTTTTGTTCCCGATGAATTCCCGAATAACAGCAGCATTGAAGCATTTGGATTTACAGAGCCGACTTTTGAGGTTGGCGGGGACTACCTTGATATTTTACAGATAAATAATGACGAATATGCGTTTATCGTAGGTGACGTTTCGGGAAAAGGAATTCCCGCAGCTCTTATAATGACCTCTTTCAGAAGTTATTGGAGGGCACTTGTTAAATCTACAAAATCACCGAAAGAAATTTTTGAAAAACTTAATGCTGTGTTACTTGATGATTTGGAGAAAGAATCTTTGTATCTAACGTGTTTTTACGGCATATACAATTGCAAAACCAGAACGTTACAGTTTGGAAATGCAGGACATGAGTTTCCCATGTATTTTTCAAAAAAAAACAATAAAATCAAATCAATAGAAAAAAACAATACAATTCTCGGTGTCTTTGAAAATATGAAATTTACATCATATTCAAAAAAAGCTGAAAAGGAAGACATTATTATTATTTACTCTGACGGTATTACAGATTTTAAATTTTTGAGAAATATAGATGCTGAAAAAATCATAGAAAAAATTTTTTTAAAATACAAAGAAAAACCTTTGAAATTTATTGTAGAAAAAGTTAAAGAAAATTTAATGGGATATTTGCAAGGTGTAAGGCATTCAGATGATTTAACGTTTTTAGCTGTAAGATTTAAATAAATAGGAGGCAAACATGTTTAAAGGTTCTTTGGTTGCGGTTATTACACCGTTTAAAAACGGGAAACTTGATGAGGATGCTCTTAGAAAGCTGGTAAATTTTCACATTGAAAACGGCACAGACGGTATTATCCCGTGCGGGACAACAGGTGAATCAGCAACTTTGAGTTATAAAGAGCATGAAGATGTTATCAGAATTGTAGTGGATGAAGTAAGAGGCAGGATACCTGTTATTGCGGGAACAGGCTCAAACAATACTGTTGAAGCTGTTGAACTTACAAAAGCTGCAAAAGAGATAGGAGCTGACGGCGCTCTTGTTATAACTCCTTATTACAACAAGCCTACACAGGAAGGTTTATATCAGCATTTTAAAGCTGTTGCGGAAGCTGTTAATATCCCAATTGTTATGTATAATGTCCCAGGTAGAACCGCAGTGAATATGCTTCCAGAAACCGTTGGAAGACTTGCAAAAATTTCCAATATTGTAGGGATCAAGGATGCAACGGGAAGTATGCAGGTGTTAACTGAAATTTTGTTAAATACTTCTGATGAAGAATTTTGCCTGTTGTCCGGTGATGATTTTGTTTACTTTCCTTTCCTCTGTTGTGGCGGAGACGGTGTTATTTCAGTGGTTGCAAATATTGCTCCGAAAATAACTTCTCAATTGTATGATAATTTTGTCAAAGGTAATTTTCAGGAAGCAAGGAAGCTTCATTTTGCAGTTAATGAGCTTGCAAAGGTAATGTTTCTTCAGACAAACCCTATTCCGGTTAAAAAAGCCGCTGCATTAATGGGGCTTGTTGAAGATGAAATAAGACTTCCTCTTGTAAGCATGGAGGGAGATGCTGTTGAAACTCTTAGAAACATGATGCAAAAATATGATTTGATATAGAAAAACAAAAACGTAGGAGGAAAAATGGTAAATGTTATTGTTACAGGTGCTGCCGGGAGAATGGGGAGCACAATTATAAGGCTTATTCATAACGATTCGGAGTTGAATCTTGCAGGTGCTGTGGAACATGCGGGATTTAAGGCTATAGATGCAGGTATTCCCGCTAATATAGGAGAAACAGGTGTTTTAATTGTTGACGACATATACAAACTAAAGTCTTGCAATGCAGATGTAATTGTTGATTTTACCGCTCCTGAGGCAACTTTAAAATCCCTTGAATTTGCCGTTGAAAATAATATTGCTATTGTTATAGGCACAACTGGATTGCAAAAGGAGCATAAATTGAAAATTACCGATGCCTCTTTGAAAATCCCGATTGTTCAATCTCCCAATATGAGCGTGGGAGTGAACACTCTTTTTAAAATTACCGAAATTGTGGCAAATATTTTACGTGATGATTACGATGTGGAGATTGTTGAAGCTCATCACAGGTTTAAAAAAGATGCTCCCAGCGGGACAGCGGTTAGACTTGGCGAAATAGTGGCAAAGGCTTTAAATAGAAAATATCCTGAAGATGCAGTGTTCGAAAGGAAAGGTATCATAGGAGAGAGAACTGACAGAGAAATAGGTATGCAGACTTTAAGAGCAGGTGACATTGTAGGTGAGCATACAGTTATGTTCGGTGGAATGGGAGAAAGAATAGAGCTAACCCACAGAGCACATAACAGGGAAAATTTCGCAAGAGGTGCCGTAAGAGCCGCAAAATGGATTAAAGGCAAAGATGCGGGATATTATGACATGCTCGATGTTTTGGGGTTAAAATAATTTTATTGGAGGAATCATGAAAATTGTTCATTTTGATTTTAAAGATTTTACTAACCTTTACGGAATTGTTGACGAAGAGAAAAATGTGGTGAATGTAATTTCAAAGGATAAAACTTCCATTGAAAATATAGATATGGACGAAATAACTGTTTTGCCTGTTTCAATACCCACAAAGATAATTGCTGTGGGGTTAAATTACAGAGAGCACATAGAGGAGATGAACAGAGAGATTCCCAAAGAGCCGTTACTTTTTATGAAGCCTAACTCAGCCATAATAGCTCACAATGAAAAAATTATCCTCCCTGAAATTTCCGAAAGAGTGGATTATGAAGGTGAATTAGCGGTAGTTATAGGTAAACAGGGTAAAAATATATCTGTTGAGGAAGTTGATGATTTTATTCTCGGTTATACATGTTTCAATGATGTTACAGCAAGGGATTTACAGAAAAAAGACGGACAGTATACAAGAAGCAAAAGTTTTGATACGTTTGCTCCTGTTGGTCCGTGGATTCAGAATGACTTGAATCCCGATAATCTTACCATAAAGACAATATTAAACGGAAAAGTTGTTCAGGAGTCCAACACTTCTAATATGATATTCAATACAAAGTTTATAGTTTCTTATGTATCTAAAATGATGACTTTATTTCCGGGAGATATTATTGCTACAGGGACTCCTTCAGGGGTAGGCAAGATGCAAAAAGGGGATAAAGTGGAAATATATATTGAAAATATAGGAACCTTAATAAATTATGTAGAATAATATTGACATTTTAAATGTTTCCGTGTATGTGATTTCTATTTGACAGTGAAGGGGGGTGTCTGTGTGACAGGAGTTTATGTGAGTGAAAAAGATTCCATTGAAATTGCTCTTAAAAAATTTAAAAAAGCTTGTGAACGAGAAGGTATTTTAACTGAGCTTAAAAAAAGAGAATTTTATGAGAAACCGAGTATTAAAAGAAAGAAAAAGGCAATTGCAGCAAGAAAGAGGCTTATGAAAAAAATGAAAAAACTCGCTTCAAGAGGTGAGATATAATGAGCCTTAAAGAGAAGCTTCAAAACGAGCTTAAAATCGCTTTAAAATCCAAAGATAAAGTTAAATTGGCAGTTGTAAGGGCTATTATCAATGCTGTTAAAAATTTTGAAATTAACAATAAAGCGGAGCTTGATGACAAAGGTGTGGAAAAAATCATTTCCTCATTGGTAAAACAGAGGAAGGATTCCATAGAGCAATTCAAAGCGGGAAACAGGGATGACCTTGTTAAGCAAGAAGAAGCAGAGCTTGAAATTCTACTTGGATTTCTTCCTGAACAGCTTGGAGATGAAGAGGTTGAAAAAGCTGTTAAAGAAATAATTTCCGAATTGGGAAATGTTACAAAAAAAGATTTCGGCAGAGTTATGAAAGCTGTTATGCAGAAATTGCAGAACAGGGCTGACGGTAAAACAGTTAACCGAATAGTTAAAAATATTTTACAATAAAAAATATGTTTTTTTGCCTGAAAAGAGAAGCTGAAAATGCTTCTCTTTTTTTTTGAAAAATGGACAAACTTGATAAAACTTTTTTTCTCAGAGATGCGGATACAGTTGCCGTGCAACTGCTTGGGAAAAAAATTTGCACAAATATTAACAATGAGCTTACCTGTGGAATAGTAGTGGAGACTGAGAGCTACGAAGGTTTTGAAGACCCTGCTTCCCACGGTTTTTCGGGAAAAACCGAAAGAAATTATCCTATATTCGAAGAAGGCGGAATTTTGTATGTTTATCTAATCTACGGGAAGTTTTATCTTCTCAATGTTGTAACTTCATGCAAAGAATATCCTTCATCTGTTTTTATAAGAGCTGTCAAACCTGTTAACGGTATGGAGATAATGAAAAAAAGACGGCAGGTAACATCTCTTTATAATCTTGCCAACGGACCGGGAAAACTTACTATTGCTCTCGGCATTGACAGGTCGTGGAATCTTGTTCCAGTTTATAACAATAATAAAATTTATTTTGAAAATACAGATTGTGAATTTACCATACAAAAGGCTACGAGGATAGGAATCAGTAAAGGAAAAGAATTTTTAAAAAGATTTTATATTAAAGGAAGCAGATGGATTTCAACAAAATAAAAAGCCAGTTACAATTTGAAAATGTGCTATATGAACTCAGTGTTTTTGTAAAAGCGGACGAAAATAAGGAAAAAATTAAATTTTTAGAGATTTACAAAAATATTTCGGAAGCAAATGAAGAGATAAACGAAGTAGCGTGTTGGACAAAACTTTTACAGGATGAACCGCTTGCAGAGCCTGAAATCAAAGATTTGTCCGTTGCTTTTACGGTGTTGAAAAAAGAAGGAAGCTATTTGCAGCCTCAAGATTTGATACAGTTTGCTCATTTTCTATATATTTGCGGAATTTTTAAAAATTTAATTGACAATTTAACAGAAGAATTTGCTTTGTTAAGCATTAAATATCATAATAAAATTTTTCAGTTCAGATACATTGAAAACCTCATAAAAAACACATTTGACGAATCAGGAGAATTTTATGACAATGCAAGCCAGGAGCTGAAAAGCATAAGGAGCAAACTGAGAGATACGAGAAACAAAATTATAGAAAAATTAAATGATTTTATTTTTTCAGGATATGCAACTGATATTATACAAGAGCCTATAATAACCATAAGGAACAATAGGCATGTAGTCCCCCTTAAAACCAATTTTTCGCAAAAAGTAAGAGGAATTATTCAAGATTATTCTTCAAGCGGACAAACTGTTTTTGTAGAACCTGAATTTATAGTGCAATTAAACAATAAATTGGCATACTTGAAACAAGAAGAGTATTATGAGAAAATAAGAATTTTAAATGAACTAACAGATACTTTGAGAGATAATTTTTACGATTTGCACGTTTCTTACAAAACATTGTTAACAATTGATTTTAAGCTTGCAAAAGCAAAACTGGGGATTAAACATAACTGGGAATTAATTAACTTAAATAGTGAAAATTTCGATGTTATAGAGGCGGTGAACCCTATATTGTCAATTGGCGGAAAAGATGTTGTGCCTGTTAACATAACTTTTAAAGATAAACGGGTTCTTATTATTTCAGGTGCTAATACAGGTGGTAAAACAGTTGCCCTTAAAACAGCGGGTTTAATCGCTATTATGGCTCAAATGGGTTTACCTGTGCCTGTGCATAAAAAAAGTAAAATCAAATTTTTTGAAAAAATTTTCATAGATATAGGAGACGCTCAAAATATATCCGAGGATTTATCCACCTTTTCTTCACATATTACCAATATTAATTCTTTTTTAAAAAATTGCAACAGGGACAGTTTGGTTTTAATTGACGAATTGGGAACAGGAACCGATCCTAAGGACGGAGCAGCCATTGGAAGAGCTTTAGTTGAATATTTTCTTAAAAAAGAGGCTTTTGTTATTATTACAACTCATATTGAAGATTTGAAATATTTGAACTATGTTTATGAAAAAGTGGAGAATATTTCCGTTGATTTTGACGAAAAAACAATAAAGCCTAAATATTCTCTTATTTACGGAATTTCAGGGAGAAGTTATGCAATTAAAATAGCTGAAAAATTAAATTTGGACAAAGAAGTTATAGCTTTAAGCAAATCTTTTTACAATGAATCAACTTCGGAATTTTTAAAAGATATAATAAACATTGAAAAACTTAAAAAAGAGCTTATTGAAAAGGAAAAAAAGTTGATTTTGGAAAAACAGGCAGTATTAATTGAAAAGCAAAAGTATTTGAAACTAAAGGATAAGCTTGTTAAGGAGAAAGAAAAGATAAAAGGATTGATAAAAGCGAAGTATGAAAAAAAATTTGAAAAATTGGAAAACAGGTTTAATAAAACAATAAGTTTGTTGAAAAATCATCTTTCTGCAAAAGAGTATGCGGACATTGTTTCAAAAGCTAAGAAAGAAGCGGAGAACATAAAAAAAGAAATTGTTTATAAAAAAACGGATACGGTGCATTCCGGAAATTTTTCAATATCTGAATTTTTTCCGGGCAAAAGGGTTAAACATTCAAAAACAGGTGTTAAGGGCCGTGTTTTAAGTGTTGACACATACGGAAAAAAATTAGAAATTATTCTTGACAATAATTTAAAAATTTTTGTTCCTTACAAAGATGCAATTCCCGTTTCAGAAAGCAATGATAACTCAAAAGCTTTTTACGAAAGCTATACGCGGGAAGCTCCCCAAACTCTTTTTAAATTGAATCTTATAGGCAAAACAGTTGAAGAAGCGGTTTCCGAGATTGAGAAACAAATTGATTACGCAATTTTAAAAAATGCCGATAAAATTGAAATTATTCACGGTCTTGGAAGCGGAAAGCTTAAAAAGGGGATTAGTGACTTTTTAAGTTCTTCCGAATATGTTGAAGATTTTTATTCACCAATTGAGCAGAGCGGAGGACTCGGAATTACAATAGCTGTGTTAAAATAAAAAAAGCCGGGGTTATCCCGGCTTTTTTTATTAATATAATTATCATCTTAGCATTGGTGCAATAACCAGTGCCACTATACTCATTAATTTAATTAATATATTCATTGCAGGTCCAGAAGTGTCTTTGAAAGGGTCACCTACAGTATCACCTACAACTGCTGCTTTATGAGCTTCCGAACCTTTTTTCTCTCCGGGAACTTCGCCTTTTTCAATTGCTTTTTTGGCGTTATCCCATGCACCTCCTGAGTTAGCCATAAATAGAGCCATACAAACACCTGTTACAGTTGCGCCTGCAAGAGCTCCACCGAGTGCTTCTGCTCCAAGGAATACACCTACGAGAACAGGAACTATAACAGCGGTTAAACCGGGTAAAATCATCTCTTTTAAAGCAGCTCCTGTGCTTATGTCAACGCAGGTTGCAGGGTCCGGTTTGGCTTTGCCTTCCAAAAGTCCGGGAATTTCTCTGAACTGTCTTCTGATTTCTTCAATCATTGCAAAAGCTGCTTTACCAACGGATGTCATTGTGAGAGCAGCAACAAAGAAAGGAACAATGCCGCCTATAAGCAATCCTATAACCGTTAAAGGATTGGCAAGGTTAATTGATGTAATGCCAACTGCACTTCCGTATGCGGAGAAAAGAGCAAGAGCTGTTAATGCAGCGGAACCAATGGCAAAACCTTTACCAATTGCAGCAGTTGTATTTCCGAGAGCATCAAGCTTGTCTGTTATTGCTCTAACCTCAGGACCAAGTTCAGCCATTTCGGAGATACCGCCTGCATTATCGGCAATTGGACCGTAAGCGTCAACAGACATGGTTACTCCCACAGTTGCAAGCATACCAACAGCAGCTATACCTATTCCGTATAATCCAATTAATTTGAAAGCAAGAAAGATAGCCACGCAAATGAGAAGCACGGGAATTGCAACACTTTCCATTCCAACAGCCAATCCAGTGATAATATTTGTAGCAGCGCCTGTTTTACTTGCTTCCGCTATTTTGAAAATAGGCTTAGATGCGGTATAATATTCGGTAACAAGACCTATTGCTATACCGCAGATACATCCGAAAAGAACTGACCAGTATGCACCTGTGTCTATTCCAAGCATTTTACAAGCTACAAATGCCAATACAAGAAAAATAATTGCAGCTGTAAAAGTGCAGTATCTCAAAGCACCGGCAGGGTCGCCTTTTTCAAATATTTTCATTGAAAGAACGCCTACAATAGAGGAAAGAATACCCACAACAACAACTATAAGAGGATAAGCCATGTATTCCAATCTGCTTGTTGAAATTGCAGCATAAGAGGTTGTGGCTGCAATAGCAATTGTAGCTATTATGGAATTTACATAAGATTCGAAAATATCAGCTCCCAATCCAGCAATATCGCCTACGTTGTCACCAACATTGTCTGCAATAACGCCGGGGTTTCTTGGGTCATCTTCGGGAATTCCAGCTTCCACTTTACCAACAAGGTCGGCACCTACGTCTGCCGCTTTAGTATATATACCGCCGCCCACTCTTGAAAAAAGGGCAACAGAGCTTGCTCCCATTCCGAAACCGTTTAAATATTGAGCAGTTGCAGGGTCTCCACCGAAAATTTTGTAAAAAATACCAACCCCTAAAAGACCTACACCGGCAACTGCCATACCCATTACGGAACCGCCGTTAAATGCTACACTCAAAGCTTTTGCCTGTCCGCCGTGGCTTGCAGCTTCGGATGTTCTTACATTGGCTTTTGTAGCTGACATCATTCCTATAAAGCCTGCCAGCATGGAGCAAAGAGCGCCGAAAACGTATGCAATTGCACTTTTCGGGCTAATGAAAATACCAAGCAAAATAGCAACAACAATAACAAAAACAATCAAAATTTTATACTCTCTTCTTAAAAAAGCGAGAGCACCTTCGTGAATCATGTTCCCTATTTCTTTCATTCTTTGGTTACCTGCAGGTTGTTTTGACACAACATTATACAGATACCATGCGAATACCAATCCAATGGCCCCGAAAATCCAAGACCATCCAGCTAAACCCATCATAACGCACCTCCTATAAAATTTTTATAAAACCTGAAACTTTGGAAATATCTTTAAAAAAACCTAATAAAATGGATAGATATGCAGCCTTTTTTATTGACGAGGAAATTATTTCTTTTTCCTCATTTTTAAATTTTCCAAGAACATAATCAGCTACATTGCCTCTATCCGGCTTTCCTATTCCTATTTTAATTCTAAAAAAATTTTTACATTGTAAAGTGTTTATAACTGAAATAACTCCTTTATGACCTCCTGCACCGCTGTTATACTTTAATTTGATTTTTGCATGAATCATATCAAGGTCATCGTGTATAACAGTCAAATTTTCAGGAGTAAAAGTTATCTGCTTATTATCCTTGATAAATTGTCCAAGAGCTTCACCTGATTTATTCATAAAAGTCAAAGGATAGATAAAGTAAAAATCTTTTTTCTCTTCCTTTGAGTGCAATGTTTTTTTAAAAAATATATAGTTTTTTTTTTCACTAATTCTGCGTTTAAAAAAAATTGCAAATAATCAAGAACCGCAAAACCTATGTTATGCCTTGTGTCTTTGTATGGTTCGCCAAAATTTCCAAGTCCCAAAACAATGGAATAATCATTCATAAAGACTATTCCTCTACTGTTTCCTCTTCCTCTTCTTCAGTTGCAGACTTTTCTTTTGCAGGTGAAACAATTGTTAAAACAGTAAAGTTCGTATCGTAAATAAACTGGACGTTTTCTATTTTTATATCTTCAACATGAATAGCTTCGTGGAGATTCAAATTTGATACGTCAATCTCTATTTTTTCAGGTAGGTATTGAGGTAAACATTTAACTGTCAACTCTTTTCTTATAAGTTGTAAAATACCTCCTTCCTTAACTCCCGGAGCAGCTCCGACAATCTCCACTGCAACATCAACTTCTATTTCCTCTTTTTCTTCAATAGCATAAAAATCCACATGGACAGGCATTCTGTAAATGGGATGCATTTGAACTTCTTTGATTAAAGCGAGATGTTTGATAGTTTCTCCGTTTTTGTTAATTGTTAAGTCAATGAAAGTATTGGCTCCCGCTCTGCTTTTGATAATTTTTTTCACTGCAACAGGGTCCACTGCAACAGGCAAGTTGTCTTTGATGTTTTTCCCGTAAAAAATTGCGGGGATTAAACCTTTTTTTCTTAATTGACTTCTTCCGCTTTTTGAAATAGTGTCTCGGTATTCCAAATTTAAACTGATATTGCTCATATTTTCCTCCAAATATTATTCGAATAGAGAACTAACCGAATCTTCGTGATATATTCTTTTAATGGCTTCAGCAAGCAATGACGCCACTGATAATACTTTTATCCTGTAACATTTTTGAGCGTTTTCTTTTAAAGGTATTGTATCGGTAACTATAAGCTCTGTGAGCTGAGAATTTGATACTCTGTCAATTGCGGGTCCTGTTAAAACAGGGTGAGCTATACATGCATATACAGCTTTTGCACCGTTTTTAATCAGAGCTTCTGCCGAATTACAGAGGGTGCCTGCTGTATCTACTATGTCGTCAACAATAATGGCAATTTTGTCTTTAACATCGCCTATTACGTGAAGAGCTTTAGATTGATTCGGTCTGTCTCTTCTTTTATCTATTATTGCAAGTCCTGCTTTTATTTTTTTAGCGTATGCCCTTGCTCTTTCCACTCCTCCTGCGTCGGGAGAAACAATGACTATGTCATTGTCAGCTTTTTCTATAATCTCTTTTTGTATGTAATTTACCATAACAGGTAAAGCGTAAAGATGGTCAACAGGTATGTCGAAAAATCCTTGTATTTGGCCTGCGTGCAAATCAACAGTAAGAACTCTGTCAATACCTGCGATTTGTAATAGGTCGGCAATAAGCTTTGCGGAGATTGGTGCTCTCGGAGCTACTTTTCTGTCTTGTCTCGCATAACCGTAGTAAGGAATAACAGCTGTTATTGACTGGGCGGATGCTCTTTTAAATGCATCTACCATAATAAGAAGCTCCATTATATTTTCATTGGCAGGCTCAGATGTGGATTGTATAATGAAAACCTTTTTGCCACGAACACTTTCTTGTATTTCAACGTTGATTTCTCCGTCGCTGAATCTTTTAACAGTTGCTTTTCCCAAAGGTATTCCTATTGCCTCGGAAATCCCTTTAGCCAAAACAGGATTAGAATTGCCGGCAAATAATTTAACGTCCATTAAACCCTCGCAATATTAAAAAAGAATGGCTGGGGTGGTAGGACTCGAACCCACGAATGCGGGGACCAAAACCCCGTGCCTTACCTACTTGGCGACACCCCAGCACTGCTATAAAAACTTTGCTAAAAATGTTTTGTAAGAATTATAATTGTTTTTAAAAAAAGATTTTGCGTCTATCGCAACTTTCTTATTTTCAAACAAACCGTAAACCACTGAACCGCTTCCGCTCATTAAAGAGTGTTTGCATCCTAAGGTAATGAGAGTTTCTTTAATTTCTCCTATTTCTTTATGCTTCTCAATTACCGGTTTTTCCAAATCATTAACAAATTCACTATGTTCAGCGAGACGCTTATTAATACTTTTAAATTTATTTGTCAACTTAAAATTTAATTTTTTATAAGCCCATGAAGTGGGTATGGAAATATGTGGTTTTATAAGTAAAACCCAATAGTTATATTCGGTATTCTTGTGCGGAGAGAGAATTTCTCCTATGCCTTTCATTAAAATTCTATTATATCCGGATATGAAAAGGGGGACATCTGCGCCCACAAAGCTTCCCAATTTTATAAGCTCTTTCAAAGTGAATCTGTTGCCAACATATCTGTTTAAAAAATTAAGCACAATTCCCGCATTGGAGCTTCCCCCTCCCAGCCCAGCTTCAGTGGGAATATTTTTGAAAACCTCAATTTTAAATTTTTTTTTAACGCATCCTTTTTCTTTAAAAAGCATCAATGCTTTGGATACGGTATTGTTGGGAGAATCTATTTTTTCATTGTAAAACTTTACAGTATCGCAGTAATGTTCTGAAACTTTAATAATATCGAAAAGAGATATTTTTTGAACAAGACTGTTAAGCGTATGATATCCGTCGTCTCTTTTGCCTGTGATTCTAAGCCATAAGTTAATCTTGGCAGGAGAAAGTAAAATATATTTTTTCAAGTTTTTCCTTTGATATATTATAATTTTCTACCTAAAATGGCATTTGTAATGTTTTTAGCTATTTATTATTAAACTATTCTTTAATCTTTAACTTGCTTTAGATATGATTATCATAAAAAAGCTAATATCTCAAGAAGTTGTATTATACAAAAACAACCATGAATCAAGAGATTTTTTGGATAAAACCATCAAAATGACATTTTTGGTGGTAAATATAAACACTTGTGAAAAATTCACTGTCTGTTTTTAAATTTGTCTTTGTTTTAGAGAATAGTTTTGCACTGCATTTTTAATTTTGTAGTAATTGTTTATTTATATCAATGGGGTATAGATTTTTTAGTTGTTTCATCCCTTTATAATGATTTCAAAAAAGTGATTCTGAACCTGACCAGATGAGCCGAGCGAATGGGAACAATCCATTTGTCATTTGACAAATATTTCTCAGCATATTCAGTATAAATACAGATTTGCCATAGTTTATGAAAATTTTTGCTTTTGTTATAGTTGCATATTTGTCAATTTAAGAACCTTTGCCAAAAAGTGATGTATATACAGATGAAAGCTGCTTGCTGCTGAAAATAAAATTTCTTTTCAAAAAAGTTCTTTTATTAAAGGATACGCTTATTCTCGGAAATTGGGAATAATTTTTATTTATTATTCCTTTTTTCGTTGTGTAAAAGTATTTGTATCCGTGCTGTTTCCCCACTTCAAGGGCAAAATTATCATATTCACCCCACTGCCAGCAGAAATGCTCCGAATTGACACCTAAAAATTGTTTTATTAATTGTTTTGGTTTTGAAAATTGAAATGAAAGGCGCTTGCTTCTTTCTTCCTCTGTTTCAAATCTTTTTTTTTCTTCAAAATATCTGAAACCTTGTAAATGTGATGATTTTTCCCCAAATTTGTCTGTTTGGTGTTTTAAATGCTCGTGACCGTGACTTTCAAATGCTATAAGCCCGCTTTTGTGCATTATTTTTATCTCTTCCCATGTTAAAAATTCTTTATTGTTCTTTAATTTGTCCAACTGATAAGGTTCAGGCTTTTGCAGCATGGAAATTTTAGCATTTTTGTTCCATACATCTTCGATAGTGTGTCTGACTCCTCTTTCTGAAACATAACAAGTGGAAAGAAATACAGTTGCTGGAATTTCGTATTTTTTCAAAAGCGGATACGCATAAACAAAATTGTCGAAAAAACCATCGTCAAAAGTTATAATTACAGAATTCGGCTCTATATTTTCAATATTGTAAATTGTTGAAATTTTTTTATTTTTTTTGATAAACTTAAGTTGCCATTCAAATATTGATAGCAACTCCGGGGTAATTCTGTGGTAAAACAAAATATATGAAGCATTGTTAAACATTTTTTTTCTCTTTTAAAACCGCTATATAAAAATCCGTTAATTTTTCGGCATATCTTTCAATTGAATAATTTTTAACGGTTTTCAAAGCATTTTCAGAAAGTTGCTTTAAAAAATTCCTGTTAAAAATAAGTTTTTCAACTGCTATTTTAAAATTTTTTTTATCTTCGGAATGTTCTATTACAATACCGTCTTTAAAATTTTCCAATATTTCAGATGCTCCGTTTATCTTTGTGGTTACAACCGGTAACCCGCATGCCATTGCTTCAAGGCAAACATTGGCAAAAGGGTCGAAAACAGTTGGGTGCAATAAAACATCACAGCTTTTAAAGAAATTGACAAGGTCTTCTCCTTTTTTCTCTCCAACATGGACAATTTTATCTTTTATTTTTTGGGGAATGTTTCCAACTGTTTTTTGAAGATTGTCTCTACCTATTATAAATAGTTTGAAGTTTTCAAAATAGTTAAGTGTTTTTATTATCAAAGGCAAACCTTTTAACTTAAAATTGTTTGCCACAAATAAAAATTTTACGTAATTTTCAGGAATATTGTATTTTTTATCTGTTACCGCTTTTATTGCGTCTCTGTTTTTTGTATTAAAAAATTTTAAATCAACAGGATTGTGAAATACAGCTATTCTATTTAAAGGGAAGTTAAATTCCGTGTTAATTTCCTTTGCAATGTAGTTGGATACGGATATTATAAATTTTGTGTTCAGCGGATTGTATATTTCCTTTTCAATTTTCATAACCGTTTTATCGTAAAAGGTGTCAGGCTGTTTCCCTTTTTCTCGTAAAAAAAGTTTATGAAATCCTCCACCAGCTCTGTAAATATCCTGAGCAGTAACTTTTCCGCTACCCTGAACAATGTCGTAATTTTTTAAATTTAACCCTTTGGTGCATAAATAGAACCAAAAAGTTTTAATTGTCCTTCCCAAAGGAAGCTGAGGTATTTTTACAATATGAATGTTTCTGTTAGGAGGAGTGATGTTGCTTTTATTGCAGAAAATCGTAATGTTATGCCCTTTTTCCGCAAGAGCGTTGGATATATTATACGTATACCTCTCTGTTCCGCCGGATGTCTGATATTTTCTGACAATGAAAGCTATTTTCATATTACATGTTTTTTATCTTTTCAATTATTAGAGAAGTAGAATAACCTTTAAGAAAAGGAATTGTTAATACCTTTCCTCCGTGTTTTCTCACAATGTCGCCTCCTACAATGTTTTTTACATTCCAGTCACCGCCTTTAACAAGAATGTCGGGAAGGAGCTCCGTTATGAGGTTGTAAGGAGTGTCATTGGAAAAGAGTGTAAGGTAATCTATATATTTTATTGAGGAAAGGATAAATAGTCTGTCCTTTTCATTGTTAACTGGACGATGTTTGCCTTTTAATCTTTTAACGCTTTTATCGCTGTTAACGGCAACAATAAGAATATCTCCGAGTAATTTTGCTTTTTGCAGGTAATCAACATGACCTGCATGAAGAATATCAAAACATCCGTTTGTAAATACAACTGTTTGTTGTTTACTTTTATGGGTGGATATTTTTTCTTTTAACTGTTTTATGTCAAAAATAATTTCAGCCAAGACATTACTCTGTTATTTTGTATGTAAGACCGTTTTTTGTAAGAAAATCTTTTAGTTTGGTTAGCGAGGCGTTATCTATGTTGTCAGCTCTAATTTCAATTGTTTTTTTCGGAACTTTTACATCCATGAAAACAATATTGTTAATTCCGTGTTTTCTCAGATATTTTACAAACTCGTTTAATTTGTTTTTATTGGAAAAGCTGCCAACATGAATGTAATAATTTTTTTTAATTTTCAGTCTCAGAGAGTCTATTTTCATTGAATCTATTTTACCGCTCTCTTTTATCATGTCGGTTTTTTTATAATAAGGTCCTATAAGAACCCTTTTAAAAAGAACAATCCCTTTTTTTTCAGTTTTTGAAATTTTTATTTTGGTTGAAAGAGCATTAAAAAAAGATACTGTTTTGTCAAATATTTTGCTTTTTACAGGTATGTTGAAAATTGTCACTGTAAAGGTTTTGTCTGGTTTTTCAAGCTTTTTCTGAGCCATAAGAGATTTTCTGTCAGTCGCTGTAGAATGTATGTTTTTCTCTGATTTATGAATATGTGCAGGACTGTTGTCCTTCGATGTCATGGACAAATTCCCGGAAGGAATTTGAATCATGGGAGATTTGAGAACAGGAGCAACAGGATGTTTAAATTTTTGATAATAATAATGTCCTATTGCTCCAAAAATTGCAATAATAAAGAATACTCTTATTATTGTATCAGTGGATTTTTTCATTTTATTCCTCTAAGGCTCCTATAATCTTTTCAGTTAAAAAAGAAGGAACCTTTTCGTAATGAGAAAATCTCATTGTAAACATGCCTCTTCCGCCTGTAAGGGATCTGAGGTCAGGAGCATATTCGAGGATTTCAGACATTGGAACAAGAGCTTTAATCATCTGAGTGTTATGTGCCTGAGGCTCCACACCTACAACTTTTCCTCTTCTGCTGTTTAAGTCACCTATGCAATCACCCATTACATCGTCAGGCACAGTAACTTCAACTTCCATTATAGGTTCAAGCAACACAAGCCCAGCATCTTTCGCTGCTTTTTTAAAAGCCATGGAACCTGCTATTTTGAATGCCATTTCAGAAGAGTCCACAGAATGGTGAGAACCGTCAAAAAGTGTAACTTTAACGTCTACAACAGGATATCCTGCCAATATTCCTTCAGCCATGGCATCTTGGACACCTTTTTCAACAGCAGGAATGTATTGTTTAGGTATAACTCCTCCTACTATTTTATCTACAAACTCAAAACCTTTACCGCTTTCGAGAGGCTCGATTTCAATATGAACATCTCCGTATTGGCCTCTTCCTCCTGACTGCTTTTTATATTTTCCCTGAACTTTAACTTTTTTGGTAATTGTTTCCCTGTAGGGGACCTTAGGAGTCTTTAAATCAACGTCAACACCGAATTTTCTTTTTAATTTTTCAACTATAACCTCAATATGCACTTGCCCCATTCCTGAAACTAAAAGCTCTTTTGTCTGCGGATCTCTGCTCACTCTAAGGGAAGGATCTTCTTCCATTAATCTTTGGAGAGCTGTGGAAACCTTCTCCTCATCACCTTTTGATTTGGGGACAATGGAATAAGATATAACAGGCTCAGGCGCTTTATACCATTCGATTAAAACAGGATTATTAACATCGCATAAAATATCTCCTGTTAAGGTTTCTTTCAATTTGGTTACTGCAACTATATCGCCTGTTACAGCCGAAGGAATGGGAACCAATTTTTTCCCAATAAGCTTATATAGCTGTCCGAGACGCTCTTTAACGTCTTTGGTTGAGTTGAGAACTGTTTCATCGGAATTAAGCTTACCTGAAAAAATTCTTAAAACAGTTATTTTCCCAGTGTAGGGATCTGAAATTGTTTTGAAAACAATTCCGCAAAAAGGATTGTCTGTTGAAGGCTCTATAAAAGTTTCACTGCCTGTTTTTTTGTCAATTGCTTCCAAACTCGCTTTTTGTAAAGGATTAGGCATGAAACTTACAATTGAATCAAGAAGTTTTTGTATCCCGATATTTTTAACTCCGGAGCCGCAAAGCACAGGAACAAATTTACCAGTAAGAGTCCCTTCTTTTAAAGCGTTAAGAAGCTCCTCTTTGGTAATTTCTTCGCCTCCGAGATATTTTTCCACAAGTTCGTCATCCACCTCAACTATGTTTTCTATTAATTTTTCTTTTATTTCAGGTATCTTATCAATATATTCGTCTGGAATGTTTTCTTTTTTGAATTTTCCGCTTGCGTCACTTTCGAAAATGTAAGCTTTTTCTTCGATTAAATCAATGAATCCTTTGAAACTTTCTTCAGCACCTATTGGAATTTGCAAAACAAGGGGAGTTGCTTTTAAAACATTTTCAATATCACCTATTGCTCTTTCAAAGCTGGCTCTTTCTCTGTCCATTTTATTGATAAAAATCATTCTCGGCATTTGAAACTCTTCTGCAAATTTCCATACAAGCTCTGTTTGCACTTTTACGCCTGATACTGCTGATACTATTACAAGAGCTCCTCCGCACGCTTTCATACATACCTTGGTGTCTTCTATAAAATTTGCATATCCTGGAGTGTCAACAATGTTGATAAGATGTTTATTCCAGTCAAAGTATGCAACTGAAGAGGAAAGAGTAATTTTTCTTTTTATCTCTTCCGGGTCATAATCCATTGTAGAATTGCCTGCGTCCACACTGCAAAGCCTGTCAGTTACTTTTGTATTGTAGAGCATTGCCTCACATAGAGATGTTTTTCCTGCTCCGCCATGTGCAACTACTGCTATGTTACGTATATTTTCCACTGAATAATCGCTCATATTTACTCCTTTCTCGCAAGTTTGTCTAATTTAATAAATTTTTTTCATTATTATGTCAAGGAAATAGTTGTTTTATTTAATTATGTTCACTATTAAAAAGTAAGAATAAAAACTTTAAAAAAACATAAAATTTGTTTATAATGATTGGAAAGTAAATCTAAAAAATTTTAAATGAAAAAAGGAGGCAACAATATGGCTCTATTGGTAATTGCAGGTATTATAGTTTTGGCAGCAGTTTATTTCATAGCGGTTTACAACGGACTAGTCAAACTGAAAAACCAATGTGAAGAAGCATGGTCAAGTATTGATGTTCAATTAAAACGAAGGCACGACCTTATTCCGAATCTTGTTGAAACGGTAAAAGGATATGCAAGTCACGAAAAGGAGACGCTGACAAAAGTTGTAGAAGCGAGAAATATGGCAATGCAACAATCAGGAGGGATTGAGAAAAGAGCTGAAGCGGAAAATTTTTTAACTGGAACATTAAAATCCCTTTTTGCTTTAAGTGAAAGTTATCCTCAATTAAAAGCTAATGAAAACTTTTTACAATTGCAAAATTCTCTAAATGAAATAGAAGACAACATACAAAATGCAAGAAGATATTACAATGCTGTTGTTAGAGATTTGAATACAAAAATAGAATCTTTTCCATCTAACATTATTGCAGGAATGTTTAATTTTACAAAGAAAGAATATTTTGAAATGGATAAAAGCGAGAGAGAGCCTGTTGCTGTAAAATTTTAAAAAGGGATGAAATTTCATCCCTTTTTAAAAGACAAAGTTTTACTTAGCTTCTTTTTGATCAATAAAGTTGCCTACAATTTCTACTAATTTAGGGAGTTCTGGCTTGCTGATAAAAGAGTCTGCTCCTATTTCTTTTACTTTTCGTATAATTTCTTCTGATGCCATAGAGGAAAAGACAATTACGGGAATATCGTGAAATTCAGGGAATTCCCTTAGTCTTTTAATAAGGTGAGAACCATCCATTAAAGGCATTTCAAGGTCTGTAATAATGACATCAATATAATCCTGTATTTTACCCTCTCCATTTATAACTTTTTTATGGAAACTCATAAGCATATCAAAAGCTGCTGAACCATTTGTCGCCTCAAGGACTTCATATCCGCCTTGTTTTAATGTATCATGAACTAAATTACGCAATAAATTAGAATCTTCTGCAATTAATACTTTTTTGCCAATATGAGTATCTTTTACTTCTATGGTATCAAGTTTAAAATATGTGTCTGGAAAAATATCTCCTATTATTTTTTCAAAATCAAGTATAAGGATAAGTTTTTCATCAATTTTTACAACAGAAGTGATGCAATTCTCTTCGTCTCCTTTTGTAAGCTCTTCAGGCTGCATAACATCATTCCAACTGATCCTATGAATACGGGTAACAGCATTAACAAGAAAACCGTTAACAACTTGATTGAATTCTGTAATAATTACTCTGCTTAAAGGTCTGTCAGTATCAAGTTTAAGCCATTTTGCAAGGTTGATTGTAGGGACTATTTTACCTCTTAAATTGATAATTCCTTCAATATTTTCATTGGTTTTAGGTATTGTCACAATTGAAGGGGTTTTTATTATTTCTCTTACCTTTGCAACGTTAATGCCGTAATATCGAGGTTTGTCCGGAGTTGCTTTAGGATAAATCATAAACTCAACCAGCTCCAATTCGTTTGTCCCTGTTTCAAGCAAAATGTTGGTTAATTGTTGGCTCATGTTATCACCTCTTTATTGTATTTTTGAATATTATTTAAAAATTTTTTCTTTATACTTTTTTATATCGGTAAAATTTAAAAAACTTTAAATTTTATTTATTAAAATATCACATAAAAAAATTAATTTCAAATTTTATAATGTTTTTATTTTTGTGACAAGTAATATCCCAGTTATGTGCTTCAACAATCTTTTTTAATACGGCAAGTCCCAGCCCTGAGCCTTTGGTTTTGGTTGTATAGTAAGGTTCGAAAATTTTTTCTGTTTCCAAGTTTTGCTTTACTCCGTTATTTTCAAATAAAAGTGAGCCGTTTTTTACATAAATATTTATATGTGTTGTGTCTTCATTTTCAAAAGCATTTTTAATAAGATTAATAAGTGCTTGCGAAAAAAATTTTTTATCTGCATCAATTTCAAAAAACTCCGGAATTTCAATTGAAACATTCACCTTGTTGTTTTTAAAGGGAAGCAACAAACTTTGCAGTAATTTTAATACATTAATTTTTTCTTTTTTTATTTTTAACGGTTTAGAATAATCAATGAATGTTTCAATGGAGGAATTTATTTTTTTGAGTTCTTGCTCCATTGTGGTGAGCAGATTTGAATATTCTACCATATTTCCTAATTCTGTTTCATATTTGATTCTTTGCAAGCCAATGCTTACTGAATTAACAGGGTTCCTAATCTCGTGAGCTATTAATGCGGCACTTCTACCAAGTGCAGCTTCTTTCTCGTGTTGATATATCTTTTTTTCAAATTCTTTTATTGACGAAATATACTTTTTTTGCATAGTGTAAATTATAGCGTTAAGTAATATTCCTATAAAAAAAATAACGCTGAAAAAAACAAGAAGATTATGTTTGAAATTATCGATTATTCTTACCCCGTGAGTTGCATCAATTGAGATTTCAAGATATTTGTCAGGAATTGCCTGAAAAGGTAGTTTTACTATAAAGTATTTGTTCTCTTTAAGAATAATGTTCAAATTATTTAAAAAACCTTTTTTAAGTTCTATTTTTAAAATTTCTTTTCTGTGCTTCACAATACTATTTATCAGGTTCTCCATTGTAAGCCTTTTTTGAATTTCAAAATATTTTTCAGCTCTAAAACCTATTAATATAATTGACTCCGAGTATTTTCCAGCATAAATATAAAGTATTAGTTTTTCTTTTGAGTTGAAAAATAATTTGTTGTATTTTTTAGAATTTAAATATTTTTTTATATTGCCCAATTCCTCTATTGTTACATTGTCGGAATATCCCGTTGTTTTATTTGAACTAAAAAATTTAATATAGATTAAATTAAGTCCGGTTTCTTTTGCAAATTCTGAGAGTTCATCTTCTTGAAAATGCTCTATTGAATTAAGTAAATCTATAAATTCAGCTTGAGATTTCAAATTTTTTTCTATAATTGTTTTAATGAATTTATTTGAACGATAAAGTTTTGATGCCGAGATTTCAAATCGTTTTGCAATTGATTCTGCTTCGTTTTTTACAAGAGAATAGATTTCCTTCTTTAGGTTCTTATAATGAGTATAGTAGTGAAATGAAACAATTGTAATAATAGATACGAAGAATATGAAATTCCATAACAATATGCTTTTATTCTTCAGTTTTTATCTCCTAAAAATTAATTCCTATGAGCAAGCAGGTTGAAAATCGGGAGAAATCTTCATTTTTCAAATTTGAATTATTTTTTTTGTAGTCAACTGTTATTTCGCTGTAAAGAAAATCGGAAAAATAGTAATCTACACTTAATTTCGAATATATTTGAAAGTCTTTTCTGTCTAACTTTTTATATTTTGTATATGATGGATTAAAAAATAATGTTAAAAAAACACCTTTAAAATCAGTGAAAAATGTAAAATCTATTGCTTCGCTAATATATTTTTCCAATTCAATATTGCTTAGATTATAGGTTATTCTCGGAGATACTGTTAAATTTTTTATATCAAAATCAATGGAAATAGTGTGAGTGTCATCTCTCTGATGTTTGGAAATAAGAGTCTTTTTTATGTATTTTGAACCTTTATGGAATTTTTTTTTGTATTTTTTGATATGTTTATCAATGTAGTAAAAAAAATCTTTATAATTTCCGTATTCATAACGCGATGTAAAAAACTTTTTCATATAGGTGTAAGATATATAATAATTTTTATATTTACAGCTTATTTCTCCAAATACCCCATTAAAGCTGTTTTCATGCTCGTTGTTATCAATAAATAAATAATCTCCCAAAGTAATTGACCAAAAAGAAAAATCATAACTTACTTCACCGTTTAAAATAAATCTGTTGTTTAAATCGGATTTATGAAAAAAAGTGTTTTCTCCCATTATGGAAAAGCTTATTGGGATTTTTTCAAAAGAATAACTTTCGGAAACAAATAAATTAGTATAAGCGGATGAGAGTTTATTATTGTCTTCATTAACATTGCTGTTATATCCGTTTGACAATTCTGCAATAAAAAAATTTTCAGCGTTAAGCCTATTTCCTACCACTGCGAAACATACGATGATGACGAATATTTTTATGTGTTTTAAGTATGTTTCTCCTTTTTCTAACAAGTTTTTTAATCCTTTCTCTGATACCTCTGCATCTACATCCCGATTTACCGGTATTCCCGAATAAAGGTTTAATTAAAACTATTTCTCCTTTTTTTAACTGCTTTATCCTATTGTTGTCAAGGTGAAATATTTGCTCAGTGCCGTTGTTACTGTTTTCTGTTTTAATTGTATTTTTTTGATAATTTATTTCAATAATTTTAGCTTTATATGCTTTTTGGATTTTTGAGTTTTTCAAAACAATTTCTTTTGGAAATATTAATGCAGGTAGGAAAAAAAACAGTAAAGTGAAGGATAATCTTTTAACCACTTTACTCCTCTTTTTTATTTGTAATAATAAAATAAATCTCTACCGG
>CAZLFW010000200.1:0-7236 GCA_964559045.1 uncultured bacterium | reverse complement strand
TTTCATTTTTAATAATGTTTTTATCGTTAAAAACCGCAAAAACATCTTTGCCGAAACCTTGGGGTGTCTGTATTCTGAAAAGCTTCTCCCTGTTCACGGTTGCAGTAACAATGTTTTCCGCATCAACCTTTTTAACCGTATCTTCGAGTTTTATTCCGGGAACAACACATCCGCAAAAATCAAGCTCGTTTAAGACACGCGAAATAAGCTTTGCCGTAACAAAGGGTCTGACACCGTCATGAATCAAAACCTTATCATATTTGTTAAAATCGCTTTCAATATATTTTAAGCCGTTAAGAACCGAATTGAAACGAGTTTCACCTCCTGTCACAATTGAAGCTACCTTGGGAAAAATTTTTTTTAGATGCTGATACTTGCGGATTTCGTCTTTGGGAAGAACAACAACTATCTTATTTATACTCTCATGTTTGTCAAATTTCTCAACGGTTAATTCCAAAATGGTTTTACCGTTAAAGACAAAGAACTGCTTTTTCAAATTGCCGGAAAATCTTCTGCCTTTTCCACCTGCAACAATAATAGCATAGTTCATTATTTTACTTTGGTAAAAATCATTCTTCCAGCTGTGGTTTGCAATATACTTGTAACCACAACGTCAAGAGTCTCTCCTATCCTGCTTTTGCCGTCTTCAACAACAACCATTGTCCCGTCGTCAAGATAGCCGATACCTTGAGCACTCTCTTTACCTTCCTTGATAATATGTATTCTCAATGTTTCTCCCGGTAAAACAACAGGTTTTAAAGCATTTGTCAAAGCATTGAGATTTAGGACTTCAACACCTTGAACATCGGCAAGTTTGTTGAGATTATAATCATTGGTGATAATTTTCGCATCAAGTTTCTGAGCAAGCAAAATAAGCTTACTGTCAACTTCCTTGACTTTAGGAAAGTCCTTATCCGTAATTTCCACGTTAACATTGGTTTGGAGCTGTATTTTTTTAATTATGTCAAGCCCTCTTCTGCCTCTAACTCTTTTCAGAGGATCGGAAGAATCAGCTATATGCTGAAGCTCCACCAAAACAAATTGGGGAATGAGAAGAGTGCCTTCCACAAATCCGGTTTCGCAAACATCGGATATTCTTCCGTCAATAATAACACTTGTATCGAGAATCTTTATCTTTTCGTTATCTTTTTTCCCTTTGATAATTTCGGATAAGCTGAATTCTTCACCTTTTTTCATTCCCACAATTATTCCAACGTAGAAAATCAAAACCTGAATGAAAGTTATCACATAATTGTAGATTTTTTCGTTTATAATAAAGGTTAAATCGTTTTTAGTAACAAGTCTGCTGATAACAAGCCCCACAAAGGCTCCTGCAAGCCCGCCAATTAATTTTTTAAGCGTAAGTTTTTTAAGGAATTCTATTGCAAAAAAAGAGAGAAAAGAAGCTATTATACTCCCGATAAATGCTGCAAAAGTGTAAAACTGATTATGATACATCTGATTAAAAAGTAAAGTTATGGAAGCTATATAAAGAATGTAAAAGATTAGATAAGTAATGTTTTTCAATTAGTTATCCTTCTTTCAAAATCTTTTCTAATTCCGAAATAACTTCGGACTGAGACTGGTTCCTAACAAAAGAAATTTCCTGAGAAATGAGATTAACAGCCATTTCATACATTCTCTTCTCACCGAAAGACAAATCTTTGGTTTTGCCAAGCACAACCAAATCTCTTAACACAGACGCCACTTCAAAGATTGAACCGCTTTTTAATCTTTCGTTGTAATCTTTGAATCTTTTGTTCCATGTGATATTTTCTATTTTGTAATTTCTTTCTTTAAGAATGGATATTACCTCTTCTATATCCTGCTCTTGGATTAAATCTCTCATGCCCGTGCTTTTAATGTTGTTAACAGGAACCATTATTTTTAATCCAGAATTGATAATTTTCATTATGTAAAAAGAAAGCTCCATGTCATTTATCTTTTTTGTTTCTATTGCTTCAATTTCGCCTACACCGTGTCCCGGATAAACCGCTTTGTCACCTATTTCGTATTTTGACATTTTAAAAAATTACTCCTTACCAAATAGTCAGTTAAATTTATCAACTGAGTATTATTTTAATTATAAATTCGATGAGGGTTTATTCTAACACAAATTTTACAGGAAATCAACAGCTTAAATAATCATTACTTGAAAAATATTTTTTTCTATTGTAAAAGAGGAAAAATATTTTTCAGGAGGAAGTTATGGCGGGACATAATAAATGGAGTTCCATTAAACATAGAAAAGCCGCTGTGGATGCCAAACGCGGCAAAATATTCACAAAGCTTATAAAAGAAATTACAATTGCCGCTAAGACCGGTGGCGGCAACCCCGAGATGAATCCGAGGCTGAGGGCTGCCATTGCAGCGGCAAAAGATGCAAACATGCCTAAGGACAACATAGAAAAAGCAATTAAAAGAGGCACAGGAGAGCTTGAAGGAGTTAATTACGAAGAAATAGTTTACGAAGGCTACGGTCCCGGAGGCGCTGCAGTAATGGTGGAAGTGTTAACTGACAACAGGAACAGAGCTGCTTCTGAAATAAGATATATTTTCAACAAATACAACGGCAAACTCGGAGAAACAGGGTGTGTGAGCTATCAATTCGAGAAAAAAGGATACATTACCGTTTCCAAAGAAAATGCCGAAGAAGACACATTGTTCGACATAGCTCTTGATGCCGGAGCCGACGATATTACCGAAGAAGAAGGAGGAGAATTTTTTGAAATATATTGTGAAGTGTCTTCTTTTGAAAATGTAAAAAAAGCTCTTGAAGAAAACGGCATTAAATACAGTGAAGCCAACCTTGCGATGATTCCTCAAAGCAGCGTGAGCTTAACAGGAAAAGATGCGGAAACAATGATAAAGTTAATGAATGCTCTTGAAGATTCCGATGACGTTCAAAAAGTGTATTCAAACTTTGACATTGACGATAATCTGCTTAGGGAACTTGCGGGATAGTGAAAGTTTTAGGCATTGATCCGGGGACAAATATAACAGGCTATGCTGTTATTGAAAAAAAAGAGAGTCAGATTCTTTACAAAGACAGCGGAGTTATTAATCTCAAAAATTCAGACGATATTTCATTGAAATTGGAAAAGCTTTACAATAAAACCGTTGAAATCATAATCAGGCATCATCCTGATTCACTGGCTCTCGAAGATATTTTTTATTACAAAAACGTTAAGTCAACCGTTAAACTGGCATATGCCAAAGGTGTAATTTTTTTGGCTGCCGCTCACAAAGGGATAGAAGTGTTTGAATATACGCCTACAAACGTTAAATCAGTTGCCACAGGCAACGGCAGAGCAACCAAAGATTCGGTAAAACAGTTGCTTTACCATCTCATAGGAAATCTTCCCGAAAATTTTCAAATGAAAGACGAGACAGATGCCATAGCATTGGCTTACTGCCATTTACTAACGAGCTCTTTTAAGGAAAAGATAAAATGATAGCATACTTGCGAGGCAAACCTATAAAAAAAACATTGGATTACACGGTATTAAACGTCGGCGGTGTGGGGTATAAAGTTTTTACACCTTTATCAACTTTGTGCAATATAGATATAAACAAAGAGACAGAGCTTTACATTGAAACCATTTTAAGGGAAGATTCCATTTCTCTTTACGGTTTTTTCACGGAAAATGAAAAAAACGTTTTCAACAAACTTCTTTCAGTTTCAAAAGTGGGGCCCAAACTTGCCCTTACGATTCTGTCCGGATTGTCTCCTGAAAAACTAATTGCAGCAATTAAAGGCAGAAACCTGAAATTACTAACTTCAATTCCCGGTGTTGGGAAAAAAACAGCGGAGAGAATCTGCTTTGATTTGAAAGATACTTTCTCCGAAACCGACATTGACTCGGAAAGTTCGGAATCAGGCAACGAAAGCATTGAACAGGATATTGTAACTGCATTAACCGGTCTCGGATACAAACCTTCGGAAGTAAAAGGTATAATTAAAAACACAGTGGCGAAATATCCAGAAGAATCACTTGAAAATTTACTTAAAATAATTTTAAACGATTTATACAATGGTTAAAAAATCGGAACTTATTATTAAAGACGAATTTGAAGAGAGTTTAAGACCCAACAGACTCGGACAATTTATCGGTCAGGAAAAGCTGAAAAACAACTTGCATACTTTTATTCAAGCTGCGAAAAACAGAGAGGAAGCGCTTGACCACATGCTCTTTTACGGTCCGCCCGGGCTTGGCAAGACAACTCTTGCAAACATTATAGCATCCGAACTCGGCGTGAATATTCATTCCACTTCGGGCCCCATTTTGGAACGCGGAGGAGACCTTGCGGCAATATTAACCAACTTAAACAGCAGAGATGTTCTTTTTATAGATGAAATCCACAGGATGAACAGGACAGTGGAAGAAATTTTATACCCTGCAATGGAAGATTACAAAATAGACATTATAATAGGGCAGGGACCAACTGCAAAAAGCGTCAAAATAAACCTTAACAGTTTCACACTTGTTGGAGCGACAACAAGAGCAGGACTGTTAACATCTCCTTTAAGGGACAGGTTCGGCTACATAGGAAGGCTACAATATTACAATCACAAAGAATTGGAAATCATAATAGAAAGGTCATCCAAAATTTTAAACGTTGAAATAACCAAAGACGGTTCATTTGAAATAGCCAAACGCTCAAGAGGCACTCCGAGAATTGCAAACAAGCTTTTGCGGCGAGTGCGGGATTTTGCGGAAGTGCACGGCACAGGAATCATTGACAAAAAAATTGCGGATTTTGCTCTTGACAATCTGGAAATAGATGAAATGGGACTTGACTTAATGGACAGAAAACTAATAACAGCCATTATTGAAAAATTTGACGGAGGCCCGGTAGGGATAGATACAATTTCAACCTATATTGACGAAGAAAAAGATACAATTGAAGATGTGTATGAGCCGTATCTTATACAGATAGGTTTTTTGAAAAGAACAAAAAGAGGAAGAGTTGTTACCAATTTTGCATTGGAATATTTCGGCAAAACAGCTCACAAAGGACTATTCGACTAATTGCTCGGAAAAGAGGTAAACATGGATGCTGTTGCAAATACTTATAACAGATTTGATTTGTCTTTTATTAAAGGAGAGGGATGTTATCTTTTTAATGCAAAAGGAGAAAAGTATCTTGACCTTGTTGCAGGGATAGCTGTTTGCGCATTGGGACACAGTCATCCCGAATTTACGGAAAAAATAAAGAAACAGTGCTCCAAACTGCTTCATGTATCAAATCTCTACAATATCCCCCCTCAGAAAGAACTTGCAAAAAAAATAGTTGAAAAAACTTTTGCAGATGCGGTTTTTTTCTGTAACAGCGGAGCTGAAGCAAATGAAGCTGCAATCAAACTTGTAAGAAAATTCGGGGCTAAAATAAACAAAAACAAAACAAAAATTTTATCGTTTTTAAACTCTTTTCACGGTAGGACAACAGGTGCGTTATCCATTACGGGACAGGAAAAATACAGAAAAGGGTTCGGAGACCTTTTGCCTAATGTGGAATTTGCGGAATTTAACAATATAAAAAATATAGCCGAAAATTTCAATGATTCTGTTTGCGGAGTTTTCGTAGAGCCAATTCAAGGTGAAGGAGGAATAAACATTGCCGATAAAGCTTTTTTAAAAACATTGCGAGAATTATGCGACAAATTTAATGCTGTTCTTGTTTTTGACGAGGTGCAAACAGGTGTTGGAAGAACGGGGAAATTATACGCTTACGAGCATTTCGGAGTTACTCCCGATTTACTTGCTTCTGCAAAAGCTCTCGGCAACGGGATACCCATAGGAGCTTTAGTGGGGAAAAAACAGTTTATGGATGTGCTCTCCCCCGGAACTCATGCTTCAACATTCGGTGGAAACTACATTGCAACAGTTGCAGGAATCGCTCTTCTCGAAATTTTTGAAAAACATGACATTCTCAATAACGTGTTGGAATCAGGAAAATATTTTTTAAACAAATTGAAAAAATTGCAAAAAGAATTCGATACAATAAAAGACGTTCGTGGAATAGGTCTCATGCTTGGCATTGAGTTTGATTTTCCGGCATCAGTTATTGTAAAAAAATTAATAACCAAGAATATTCTCACTGTTCCCGCAGGAGAAAAAGTATTGAGATTTGTTCCACCTTTAATTATTAAAAAACAAGAAATTGACATTGCAGTTGAAGCTCTCTGCGCTGCTTTGAAGGAGGTTGAAAGTGAAACGTGATTTTTTATCAATTGAAGATTTCTCGGAAAAAGAGATAAAAGAGATATTTGCAAGAACCAGAGAACTTAAAAAAAATAAATATTCCGCAACAATGAAAAATAAAATTTTGGCTCTGATTTTCGAAAAAGCCTCCACAAGAACAAGGGTCTCTTTTGAAACGGGTATAAAACAACTTGGCGGAGACTCAATATTTATTGACCCCGGGCAGAGCCAGCTCGGACGCGGAGAAGAAATCAAAGATACCGCAAGAGTTTTATCAGGCTATGTTGACCTTGTTGTTATAAGAACATTTGAGCAGGAGCGTCTCGAAGAATTTGCAAAGTATTCGTCCATACCGGTTATTAACGGTTTAACAGATTTGAGACATCCGTGTCAGGTTTTAACCGATATTTTCACTATAATGGAGTTTCTCGGAAATATTGAGGGGAAAACCGTTGCTTTTATAGGTGACGGAAACAACATGATGAATTCATGGATTACAGCTCTTTTGAGGCTTGATTTTACTTTGTTCTGTGCATTTCCGCAAAATTACGAGCCGGACAAAGATATAGTTTCCAAATGCGAAAAAGAAGGAAAAGGCAAGCTGATTTTAACGGATAATCCAGTTGAAGCTGTTAAATACGCAGATGTTGTAAACACAGATGTATGGGCAAGCATGGGACAGGAAAACGAACAAAGTCTGAGAAAGGAGCTCTTTCAGGATTTTCAAATTAACTCCAACCTTCTTTCAAAATGCAAAAAAGAAATGGAACCCATTGTGCTTCATTGTCTTCCAGCTCATAAAGGTGAAGAAATAACCGAAGATGTTTTTGAAAAAAACAGCAACTACATTTTCACACAAGCGGAGAACAGACTTCATGTGCAAAAAGCCATTATGGAAAAACTGTTTATCTGAAAAATTATCGCTTTATAGTGTTTGAGCAAATCACGTTAGATTGCCTAATCTATAAAAAATATTAAAATTAAATATTTTTCTCTATTTCAATGAGAAAAAATATTTGAAAATATTATG
>CAZLFW010000199.1:0-4937 GCA_964559045.1 uncultured bacterium | reverse complement strand
AATAACAAATTATGCAGAAAATGCAATAAATGCAAAAACAGTTGTCCCACTCAGGCAATTTTTTATGAATCTGGCAATCTTAAAGTGGATTATTCAAAATGTATAAAATGTTATTGCTGTCATGAGCTCTGCATTTACAATAGTGTTGACTTGAAAAGAAAAATATTTTACATTACTTAAATAAATTTTAGGAGGGTGGTATGAAAAAATTTTTTGTAATGGTAATTTTATCCTTTTTTATGATTTCAGCAGGACTATTTGCAAAGGAATTTAAAATCGGAGTTGCCGTAGCTCTAACAGGCAAATTCGGCAAAGCAGGCAACCTTGTGAAAGACGCTTACACTTACTGGCAGGAAACAGTAAACAAAAACGGCGGGATAACGGTTAATGGCAAAAAATATCTTGTAAAACTTATTTTCTACGATGACAAAAGCGACCCTGCAACAGGTGCCAAAATGATAGACAGACTTGTTAACAGAGACAGAGTTGACCTGCTTCTCGGCGGTTTCGGTTCAAGTCAGGTGTTTGCAGAAAGTGCAGTTGCGGAAAAATACGGATTTCCTTTAATAAGCGGTGCTGCAAGCTCAAACAAACTTTTTGACAGAGGATTCAAATATTATTTCTCAACCCTCGGAAAAGCAACGGAAGAGGTAAAAGGTTGTGTTTACGCTTTTTCTTCACTGAAAAACAAGCCTAAAACAGCCGCTATTGTGGGAGCAGATATTCTTTTCACTTCCCTTGCTTGTGAAGGCTTTAAAAAGTATTGTGAAAAGAACGGGATTAAAGTTATACATTACGAACTTTTTCCAATGAGACTTCAAGATTACAATTCGCTTTTCATGAAAGTAAAGGAAAAAAATCCCGACGTGCTTTTTGTAGGCTCCCATCTTCTTGTTGCAATGAGAACAATTAAAGCACTGAAAGAAATCAATTATACTCCGAAAGGTATTGCATTCAGTTACGGTCCCACGGTTCCCAAATTCGTCGAAGACCTGAAAAACGATGCCAACTATGTTGTTGCAGCATCAGAGTGGACTCCCAACCTTCCCTACAAAGGAAAAGTTTTGGGGACTGCAAAACAATTTGCAAAAGGCTATTTTAAAAAATACGGTAGAATGCCTGATTATGTGGAAGCTGCAAGTGCAGGCGGTGCAATTGCTCAGCAGCTTGCAATAGAAGCTCTCGGTTTAACTCCGCCTCTTAAAGACGGAGACAGGGAAAAAATAGCCGAATGGCTCCATAATAATGCGGTAGATACTTTTTACGGCAAAATAAAATTTGACAAAGACGGTGCCAATATTTCGCATCCTGCTCTTGCAATTCAAATTCAAAACGGCACAATAAAAACAATTTTTCCCGACAATGTTAAAGATTCTAAACTTGTATATCCAATGAAACCTTGGAAGGAGAGATAATTCGGATAATGTTTAAAATATGAAGATATTTGTTCAAGCTTTAATTAACGGCATATTGATTGGTGGCGTTTATGCAGCTTATTCAGCGGGATTTTCCCTTATTTTCGGTGTTATGGACGTTATCAACCTTGCTCACGGTGAGCTGCTTATGCTCGGAGCATTTACAGCTTACTGGCTTTTTAAAATTTCTCATCTCGACCCTTATTTGAGTATCCCTGTGGCAGGGATACTCCTATTTTTTTTCGGGTATTTCATTCAGAGATTTTTAATAAACAGAGTAATTGAAAAACCTGCAATAATGTCATACATACTCACATTTGGACTACATCTTATAATCGCAAACACTGCGGTAAAATTCTGGACACACGACTTTCGTTCCGTAACAACTTCATATTCAGGTGCAAATTTTACAATTTGGGGCATAACAATACCTGTTACAAGATTCACAACTTTTATTCTTTCTTTTGTCATAGTGGGTTTTCTTTTTTATCTCCTTGAAAAAACCGACATTGGAAGAGCAATAAGAGCAACTGCTCAAAATAAAAAAGTCGCTAAATTACTTGGTGTTGACGTAAAAAAAATATATGCACTTACATTTGCAATTGGTGCGGCAATTACAGGAATAGCAGGAGCATCCATAAGCCCGTTTGTGATTCTTTTCCCTGAAATGGGATTGAGTTATACAATTATCGCTTTCTGTGTTGTGGTGCTTGGAGGCATGGGCTACATTCCCGGTGCGCTTATAGGAGGTATCGTTCTCGGAATCATACAGGCTCTTGCAGTTACTTACATTAACGCTGGAATTTCAGTTGCCATTACTTTTATACTTCTTTTTGCAATGTTAATATTCAAGCCTGCGGGAATTACAGGCAAAGGTAATGTTTAAATGAAAAAGCTGTTTGGTATTCTTATTATTTTATCAATAGTTGCATTGCTTCCTTTATTGGGGATTGACAGATATTACATGCGTTTTTTTACTTACCTTTTTATGTGGATTGCTCTTTCGGGATGCTGGAATATCTCATCAGGATATACAGGCTACATAGATTTCGGTCCTGTTGTGTATTTCGGGATAGGCTCTTATGTTACCGCAGTATCAATGACAATGTTTAATATTCCTTTTTTCCTCTCTGTTGTTTTAGCGGGAATAATTGCCCTTGTAATCTCACTCATTATGGGAATGCCCACTCTTAAACTCAAAGGAGCCTACTTTGCAATAGCAACTTTTGCTTTTGCGGAAAGTATGAAGCAAATTATTTTAAGTTTCGACAGAACGTTTCACATTAAATTTTTCATGGGAAGTCACGGCATAACTCTCCCAATATCCAATAATTACCGTATGTTTTATTATCTTATGCTATTTATGGCGGGTATTGTGGTTGTAACCACCTTTTTCGTTGAAAAAACAAGGTTCGGTCTTGCTTTAAAAGCAATTAACGAATCTGAACAGGCATCGGAGATGATAGGAATCGACACAACCATGATTAAGCTCTCCGCATATATGATAAGCGCTTTTTTTATAAGCATAATAGGTGGAATATACGCTTATTGGGTAACCTATATTACACCTGACGATGTTTTTAACGTTCACAAAACCGTGCAAATGGTTATTATGAGTCTGCTAGGAGGAATGGGCACTCTGATAGGTCCTGTGCTCGGAGCAACGTTCTTAAGCACTGTTTCTGAATATCTCGGAGCCGAGTTTGTTGAAAATTATCTGATTATCGTTGGAATAATAGTTGTTCTTGTAATATTAATCGAGCCTTCCGGGCTTTACGGTTTAAAAAAATGGAAAAAATTCTTGAAACAAACAAAATAGTAAAAAACTTCGGTGCATTAAGGGCTGTGTCGGAAGTTGATTTTCATCTTGCAAAAGGAGAAATTCTTGGACTGATAGGTCCTAACGGAGCGGGAAAAAGCACTCTGTTAAATATTGTGGCTGGGATTATACAGCCTACGTCGGGAGAAATACTATTTAAAGGGAAAAATATAACAGGAAAAAGGTCTCATTCCTTATGCAAACTTGGAATTGTGAAAACATCCCAGATTGTTCAGCCTTTCACTCAACTGACCCTTTTTCAAAATATTTATCTTGCGGCAATTTTCGGCGGCAGGGAAACAAGTGTTAAAGCAACTGATACTGCAAATAAACTTCTTGAATTTACAAAACTTTTTCATTTGAAAAATAATTTGGCAAACGAGTTAAGCGTCCCTCAAAGGAGACGGCTCGAATTTGCAAGAGCCCTTGCCACATCCCCTGAAATATTGCTTCTCGATGAAAATATGGCGGGCCTTACACCTAAGGAGATTGACGATTCTCTGCAACTAATCAGAGAGATAAACTCGCGCGGTATTTCCATAATAATAGTGGAGCATATAATGAGAGCTGTCAAAGGGGTATCGCACAGAATAGTGGTGTTAAACTACGGTGAAAAAATTGCTGACGGCGAACCTGATAAAGTTCTTGAAAATGAAGAGGTTCAAAAAGCTTACTTCGGAGATTGAATGAAACTGCTTGAAATTAAAAAACTGGAATTAAGTTACGGTGATATTCAGGTTGTTTGGGGCATTGACCTGTTTGTTGAAGAAAACGAGATAGCTGTTGTTATAGGCCAAAACGGTGCAGGCAAAAGCACGTTACTCTCATCTGTGGCGAATATGCTTCCGGTAAAAAGTGGAGAAATTATATTCAAAGGGGAAAATATTGCGAATAACAGTGTTGCGGATACTGTGAAACAAGGAATAATGCTTGTTCCTGAAGGAGCCGGAGTTTTTCCCAATATGAGCGTTACCGACAATCTTTTAATGGGAGCTTATACCGTTAAATCGAAAGAGAAGAGGAAAGAAATTTTTGACACAGTGCTTGCTCTTTTTCCCCGTTTAAAAGAGAGGACAACTCAATTCGCAGGCACGTTAAGCGGCGGAGAGAGACAAATGCTTGCAATAGGAAGAGCTCTCATGTCCGACCCTGACCTGATACTTCTTGACGAGCCTTCTCTCGGCTTGCAGCCGTTATTTGTAAAAAAAATGTTTGAAGTGATTTTAAATCTGAAAGAGATGGGAAAAACAATTCTTCTTGTTGAGCAAAATGTTAACAAAAGCCTTGAAATTTGCGACAGAGGCTATGTTCTTGAAAACGGTAAGATTGTTCTTTCCGGACTCGGCAAAGATTTAATAAACAACGAGCATGTGAAAAAAGCTTACATGGGGTTTTAAATGGATATTATCGAATTTACACTGAACAATAAAAAAATAAAATTGGCAATAAAACCCGGAGAGCTTCTTATAGACACCTTGAGAAACAGATTAAACATAAAAAGCGTGAAACACGGTTGCGGCATAGGCGAATGCGGGACATGCACCGTTTTAATAAACAACGAGCCCGTCTATTCCTGCATAACTTTAACCGAAGCAATTAAACAACAAAATATAACAACATTGGAAGGAATAAATTCGGAAAATATTGAAAAAGCTTTTATTGAAACAGGTGCGGTGCAATGCGGATTTTGCACACCGGGAATG
>CAZLFW010000198.1:0-3072 GCA_964559045.1 uncultured bacterium | reverse complement strand
CCTATAACATCTACAGTGGAAGAAGCTGACGAGCTTGTGGATATTTCGGAAAAAAACGGTAATATTTTCCAGATAGGACATTTGGAGAGATTTAACCCTGCTGTAAATGCTTGTAAAAGCTATATTGACAAGCCTATGTTTATTGAGTGCATAAGGATTGCTCCCTATATAGGAAGGAGTATTGATACAGATGTTATCCGTGATTTAATGATTCACGACATTGATATTATTTTAAACATTGTTAAAAGCAAGATAAAGAGTATCCATGCAGTTGGCGTGCCCATATTAACGGATAAATTGGATATTGCCAATGCAAGGCTTGTTTTTGATTCAGGATGTGTTGTTAATATTACTTCAAGCAGGGTGTCTTTTAAAAAAGAGCGAAAAATAAGAATATTCTCAAACAACAGATACATTTCCATAAATTATGAAAAAAAGAGTATTCAGGTTTACACTTTGAATAAAGGAGATAAAAAAGTTATAAAAGCCAAAGATTTTTTAACATGCTTTAAAATGAAAAAATTGAAATTTTCTTCCAAAACCGACCAGTTGCAACTTGAGATAGAATCTTTTGTTAATTGCATAAAAAACAGGATTACTCCGGAAGTTTCAGCGATTGAAGGAAGAAACGCACTTGAAACAGCATTGAAAATTTTGTCCAATGCAGAGGTAAACTTAAATGATACCGTTTGTTGATATAAGTAAAGAATTTGAATTATTTAAAAACGAGATAACAAGCAGGCTAAACAAAGTTTTGTTTAACTCTGACTTTATACTCGGAGAAGAGGTGAAAAATTTCGAAGCTAATGTTGCAAATCTTTACAATGTTCAATATGCGTCAGGAGTGGGGAGCGGAACCGATGCCATTAAATTTGCTCTTAAAGCTGCAAATATAGGTGAGGGAGACGAGGTTATTACCACTCCTTTTTCATTTGTTGCCACAACAGGAGCGATTTTACAAACAGGGGCAACGCCTGTGTTTGCCGATATAAATCCCGAAACTTTTAATATTGAGCCTGATAAAATTGAAGAAGCAATAACAGATAAAACAAAGGCTGTAGTTATTGTGCATCTCTTCGGTAATCCTTGCAGCATGGATAAAATAGTTAAAATTTCAAAGAAAAGGGGTTTGCTTTTAATAGAAGATTGCGCTCACAGTTTCGGTTCCAAATACAAAAGCAAGTTTGTGGGGACTTTCGGCAATGCAGGATGTTTCAGCTTTTATCCGAGCAAAAATCTCGGTGCTTACGGAGACGGCGGAATGATTATTACCAATTCTTCGGAATATTACAGAAAATATAAACTTATGAGAAACCACGGACTTAACGATAAAAACGAATTTGTCATTTTGGGATGCAATAGCAGATTAGATTCGATACAAGCTGCGATTCTTAACGTTAAAATCGAATATTTTAATCAGTTTGCGGAAAAAAGGAGGAAACTCGCCAAATTATACATTGAAAAGTTATCGGAAATTGAGGAGATTATTCCCCAAAAGGTAGAAGAAGATTCTTTTCATACATACAATATTCTAACTTTAAGAGTTAAAACAAGGGACAAGCTAAAGGAATTTTTGAATAAAAACGGCATAAGCTGTGCTGTATATTACCCTACCCCCATACCGGAACAGCCTGCAATGAAATTTTTAAAAACAGAAAAGGAAAAATATTTTATTGCTTCAAATATTTCAAAACAGGTTCTTTCTCTTCCTCTCTATCCTGCGCTGCCTGAGGAGAGCGTCATCAATATAATTTCTAAAATAAAGGAATTTTATGGCAAGTAAAGTTCTTATTGTTGCAGGAGAAGCTTCGGGAGACGAATATGCCGCAAGTCTGGCAAGGGAAATTCAAAAAAGAGTTGATAATGTTTCTATTTTTGCAATAGGGGGCAAAAAAACAGCGACTGAAAACGTAACCCTTATTGAAAATATTGAAAAACTCACTGTTGTGGGATTAACGGAAGTTTTAAAACATATTCCGCAAGTTTTGAAAACTTTGCGAAAAGTTAAAACTTTTATAAAAAAAAATAACCCTGATTTTGTCATTCTTATAGATTATCCCGATTTTAATTTTAAAGTTGCGAAATACGCATTTAAAAGGAAAGTTCCGGTTTTTTATTTTGTAAGCCCGCAAATTTGGGCATGGAGAAGGGGACGAGTTTATTTTATAAAAAAATATGTAAACAAATTGTTTGTAATATTCCCTTTTGAAAAAAATTTTTACAAAAGTTACAATATTAACGTTGAATTTGTGGGACATCCTCTTACTGAAAAAATATTTAATTTTAAAAAGGTTAACAGCGTAAAAGAAAAAGAAATCGGAATCGCTTTGCTTCCCGGAAGCAGAAACAGTGAAATAAGCAAATTGATAAATGTAATGTTGGAAGCTTCGATTCTTATTAAAGAGAAATATCCGTATATGAAATTTTATCTTCCTGTTGCACCTTCTTTGGATTATGAGAAGTTAAAAGAAAAAGTTGCCGAACTTGCTCCTTTTGTGGAAGTTACTTTCGGAAATAGCTACGATGTTATCAATAAATCTTTTCTTGTGATTTCTGCATCAGGGACAGCTACTCTTGAATCAGCTCTTTTCGGAAAACCTGTTATTATAGTTTACAAAGTTGCCCCAGTATCGTATTTTCTCGGACGAATTCTTGTGAAAGTCCCATACATAGGGATGCCTAATCTTTTACTTGGGAAGTGCCATAATCCAGAACTAATTCAAAATAACGCCACACCGGAAAATATTTTTATTGAAACTGTCAAATTTATTGAAAATAAATTAAAATATTCCGTTACATCGAAAAAAAACAGTTTACTTTTGGACAAGCTGCACAAACCAGACACATTTTCAACAACAGCGGAAACAATATTAAAAAGTTTACCCCGAAAGAAATAAATTTTAATTTCAACTTCAGAACAAACGAATACAAGACTTATGCGAGTTTAATGTTCAACGTTGAAATTTGTATAAAGTTAAAACGGGAATGTCTCTAAAAATTCCTTAAGAGTGATACAGGTAACACCTACGTTTATCATATCCTTAATGTTTGCCTCTGCTATTTCTTTTGTTG
>CAZLFW010000197.1:0-9286 GCA_964559045.1 uncultured bacterium | reverse complement strand
GCATCATAAATATGCCAATCAAGATGAATAGCAGCAACAGAATCTATATTCGCATAGCTAGTTGCACTGCCTACATTATAAGTTTTTCTTAAGTTGCTCCCCATACTAAAATATATATTTGGATTGTATCTATCTCTTTCTATCTTTGAGTTTACCTTAAAAATTTTTGAGTCAAGCTCCTGTATTCTTAAATTTTTGCTTGTATCTAAAAGCTTTTTAAGGTACTTCTGCAAAGAAAACATTTCATAATCCGAATCTGTTTTGGCATTAATGATATTTCTTGCAAAAAAATCATTAAAAATGTTTCGTTCTTCATATACAGGTTTTACATCTTCTTTTGGAGCAGACTTCGCTGTCTCTCTTTTTTTCTGGATTCTAACCTGTTTTTTTATAACTGTTCTTTTTTTAACATGATGAATTGCAGAACGATTATTTTCCATCTCAAGTTTTTCAGCTTCGGTTGTATCAAATTTACGAGGAAAAGCTCCTGGAATACTTTTTTTAATATTTTTCAACTCTGTTAACGATGCTTTATAACTGAGGAAATCTCCGCAACATATACCGTAATAAGCTCCTCCTTTTCTTTTATCCATAATACAGTCGTTCCTTGTTTTAATAAAAGAAGAAATTTTTTTATCTTTCCACAAAGAAGCAACTTCAGTAACAGGCACCGCTGTTATTTGTATGCAATAACGAGATGCGGAAAAAAGTTTTTTGGAAGAGAAAAACAGAAGGGGGAATATGATTATTATACAAAACCTTTTTATCATATTCATTTAATAGTGAAAGTTATTTTAAATGTCAAGAAAATTTTAAAACATTTTTTGTTTTTAAAAGGTCGGGAATTCTCCCGACCTTATTAGATTAATTAACACCCTGAACAGGTTCCGCAACCAGAAGTATCACAAGATGATGTGGCAAATCCGAGGAGTTTGGTGATTTCTTTTTCATCAGCAGGCTCCACTCCTGCAATTGAAATATCAAACCTCAACTCTTTTCCTGCAAGAGGATGATTAAAATCCGCAATAACCTCTCCCTCCTCTATTGCAGAAATAACAAACTGAAGAGGTCTTCCGTTGGCATCAGTAACTTCAAAAACCTGTCCCACTTCCATATTCGAACCTTCTGGAAATCTCTCAACAGGGATTCTTTGAATAAGATCTTCTCTTTTTTCTCCATAACCGTCTTGAGGGGAAACGGTAAATGTCTTTGCTTCGTTAACTTCCATACCTTCCAAACTTTTTTCCACTCCAGGGATAACCTGAGAATAACCAAATATGAAAGAAAACGGAGTTTCTCCGCTCTCATCCACTAATTCACCGTCAACGTATAATTTGTAATTCATTGACACGTTCATGTTTTTTCCTACTTTCATAATAACTCCTTAAATTTTTTTATTAACAGTATCTCTTCCGCTATATCACCGATGCTTTTTGTATCACAAGATATGACATAATCGGCAAGAGAAGTGTAGTAATGCTGTCTCTTTTCAAAAAGATTCTGAGTAAATCTCAAAGGTCTCTTATTATCATTTAAAATTCTTTTTAGCAATATTTTTTTTGAAACATTTAAAAAAAATATTTTTCCCAAAGTTTTTAATTTATTAATATTTTCAAAATAACATGGCAGCCCTCCCCCTGTTGCAATTACAAGCTTTTTTTTGTTAGACAGAAGTTCGTTAATTACCTCCCTTTCCAACTCTCTAAAGTATTTTTCACCGAAAATTTTAAAAATTTCACTTATAGTTAATTTGCTTTTCTTTTCAATAAGAAAATCCGTATCAATAAATTCATAATAGGAGATAGAAGAAATTTTAGAGGCAACAGAGCTTTTTCCCGAGCCCATAAAGCCTATAAGAACAATATTGCTCATTTTTCAATATTTATGAATTTAAAAACCCAGCCTTTTTTGCTCTTAAAAGATACATAATACCAAGGTGCTTTGGAGGTGTCCAGTAATGTAACAATATCACCTTTTCTCAAACTTAATAAAATCTCGGATTTAACTGAAGGTTGCTTTAAAAGGGGGATTAGCCTGACAACCACTCCCTGTGGCATTGCTGAATAATTCTGCTTGGTATTGATTTTTGCATTAACATTGCATATTTTCTTCTTTTTATAAGCATTATCTTTCTGTTTTGGGCGTATATTTACTTTTTTCTGCTTTTTAATGTTTTTCTGAGAGTTCTTTATAATATTTTTGGGCTCAACATCTTTTTCTATCTTTTTCTTATTTGTATTATAATCAATATTAATATATTTATCCAAAGATTTTATCACTTCATGGTCATCTCCAACTTTAATTCCCCTGTTTAAAGAACTTCTGTCAACAATTCTCGGTGTAATAATAATCAACAACTCTCCTTTAATTTTTTCTTTAATGCTGTTTTTGAACAAATTACCAAAAATAGGAATATCTGAGAAAAAAGGAACAGCACTTTCTCCGTTAGTTTCGGAATTGGAGATAATTCCCCCTATAACAGCAGCTTCTCCGTTGCCAAGAAGCAATTTTGTTTCTATCTGTTGGGTATTTATTGCTGGACCGTCAGTGGTTTGCTGCCCAATGGAGTCCTTACTTAGTTTTATATCAAGCATAACCATATTATTTGATGTTATATGAGGTGTAACTTCCAATTTAAGTTTTGCATCTTTAAATTCGGTTTTTGTGCCTTTATCGCTAACAGTTTTATAAGGAATTTCCTGTCCCTGACCTATAATCGCTTTTTCATTGTCAAGAGCAATTACTTTAGGAGCGGAAATCTCTTTTGCAAGGTCTTTTGTTTTTAATGCAGACAATTTAATTGACAAATTGTAATATCCCCATTTGCCGAAAATAAGTCCCAGTCCGCCTACAGGTGTATGCACTGTAGGAGCGTTCACTATGTAATTGCTTGGAACAGGGACAGAAAGAAGATTCTCCCTTGAAGGTTCGTTCTTAGGTGGAATCGCTGTAGTAATGTTTGGCACTCCTGTGCTTGAAGAAATTGAAGAATATCCGTTAATACCGTAAAAAAAATCATTGCTTTTCATTCTCTGAATAAAGGAACCGCCCCACTGTATTCCAAGCTCGTCAGATACGGTATTTTTAACAACAACAATTTTAGCTTCAATAATAACTTGAGGAGTGGGTTTATCAAGCACATCCAAAATATTTTTAATTTTCAGTATGTTGTCAGGAATATCAGAAACTATGATGGAATTTGTTCTTTTATCAGTTATAATACTTCCCCTTTTTGACAGGAGTTTTTTTACTTTTTTACTAATATCTTCAGCTTTTGCAAAATTAACATAAAAAACTTTTGTTTTAATAGGAGCTAATTTTTTATTTCTCTCTTTCTGTCTGATTTTTTCAAGCTCTTTGGCTTTAACATAAGACAAAGGAACTATCCTTATTATATTACCGTCAACAATTTTATGCAGGTTTTTCATATCAAGAATTAAGTTCAACGCCTGATCCCAAGGAACATTCCTTAATCTTATGGTGATTTTCCCCTTTATTTTTTCGTCAATTATAAAATTTTTATCTTCATATTCTGCAAAAAGCATTAAAACGTTTTTTATATCTGCATCTTTAAAAACAAGGTTCACTTTTTCTCCGTGGTATTTTCCCGCAAAAATGTTAAAATTTAAAAAAATCGTTATAAACAGTATTATCTGAAAGATAATTTTAATCATTATCTATTCTCCTTCAGTTTCCAAAATAAGTTCTTTTCTTTTGATTTTTATCCTGTTGAAAAAATCTTTTTCCTTTTTTTCAAGTATTATTCTGTCGCTCTTTATTGCCACAACTTTGTATAATTCTTTCCCCAAGTAATCTCCAACCTGAAAAAACAATCCAAGATTATCTTCTGTTTCAACCATTGCAATAGGTTTCTTCTTTTTACCTGTAATAATTGCAGCAAGTTTAAACTGAGAAAGCTTGTATTTGGTTAAAGGAGTAACAATAATTTCCTCGGAAATGTTATCTTCCGCAGGAACTTCTTCAGCTTTGAAAAAAGGCTTGAAAGGATCACGGCTAAAATTATTTAATGAAAATTGAAATTTCTTTTTCATACTACTATTGTCGGATTTTTTAAGAGTATCCTTAAGCATTCCCTTTTTTTTCTTCACTTTTATGGGAATATGAATTTTTATCGGCTTTGGAGTATCACTTCCGCAACCTGAAAAAAAAATAACCAAAATAGTTAAAAGAATGATAAAAAAGCTACTTTTTCTTTGCATTTTTTTTCTTCTTCTTGTTCTTTTCATTCAACTTTTCTTTAAGAAAAATGTAAGTTTCCAATTTACCGTCCATATAAAGAGTGCCGTCTTTGTTAGGTTTCAGCAAAAATTTGGGTATCTGAACAATCCTCGGCATGGTAGCCACTTCATATAAAAATTTTCCAACATCTTTGTATTTGCCGTTTAACTTTATTGAAATGGGAATAATTCCGTAAAATTCTTTTTTTGTAACCTTCCCCGGCTTAAACATTAAGAAGTCAAGGTTGTCTTTATTGCCAAATTCTGAAATATGTAAAAGTAATCCTGGAATTTCCTTAGAATCTGGAAGTTTTTTAAGAGCAACCTGAAAGTCATATTCTAACTGCTTAAGCTCTTTTTTAAAATTTTTCAGTTGCTTTGTAACCTTAACAATAGCCTGCGTCTGTTTTCTCAACTTTGCAAGCTTAAAAGATTTTTTCTCAATTGTTTCAAACTGAGGATTTATAGTTAGAAAAAAAGCTGCCACAGTAATTAAACTCCAAAAAAGCACAAATATGCCAATCTTAAAATATATTGGCAATATTAAATATTTATCCAAAATTTTCTTATAGTCCATCTACAATATCTTCTTCACCTTTTTGTTGTTAATTTTCAGTTCCATAATAAAACTCTTAAAATGATAACCGGAAATCACCTTTCTATTCACCTGAACAAGCTCTATTAAAGAAAAATACTCGCTTTTTTTCAATCTATCCAACAATTCAACAATAGTGGGCTCGTCAATTGCCACTCCGCTAACATACATAACACCGTTATCGTATGTTAAAGAGACAAGCCACGCTTTTTCAGGCATTTTTTTGGAAAACAGCTCAACAATAAATGCAGGAAGCAATTTAACAGACTCCAATTCTTTTATTATTTTAAATTTTGTCTGCAATATTGCTTTATCCCTTTTGAATTTTTTTAATTGAATTCTTAACATTCTCAATTTCTGTAATTTCTTTTTGTTATAAGATATTTCCTGTTCTATTTTAACAATTTTTAAATGATTAACATAAAATATTCCTGAAATAAATACTGCTATAAATATAAAAATCGCAATATTCCAAAACAGAGTTAACTTAAGTTCGTAATTTCTCTTGATTTCCTGAATAGGAAAAAGGTTTATTCTAATCATACAAACCTCTTATTGCAAGACCGGCAGCTATGGAAAACTGAGGCTGAATATAATTAATATATTCGGGGTCAAACGCATTGTCATCAATAACTATTTTTTTAAAAGGATTAAGATACTCTACTTCTGAGTCTGGAAATCTCTCTACTATTGCATTTTTCAAACCTTTTTGCATGGCACCGCCGCCGGATAAAAATATTTTGTCTATATAATCGGTATCGGATGAATTCAGAAAAAGGTCAATGCCTTTTGAAATTTCGGTTAAAATGTTTTTTTTGGTTGTATGAATAAACTCTCTTACATCCTTGTTAGGCTCATGCGATATTTTCCATGATTCAAGGGTGAGAAAGTCTGTATTAAGAGACTCCATTAACCTTATGTATTGGGTATAGTTTGCAATGGTGCTGTCTCTGTAAAATAAACTTTTAAAATCTTTAAGTATTACTATATTTATAATGTTTATGCCTACGTTAAGCAGTGCAATGGTATCTTCAGGACGTATATCCTCCTTGTAGTTAAATTCAAATATGTTTTGTAAAGCAAAAAAATCAATATCCGCAATTTCAGGCTTTAATCCAGATTCTATTAAAATATCAACGTAATCATCCAAAATCTCTTTCTTAACAGCTATAAGCAAAACTTCCCTTTTATCAGACTCTCCGTTTTTTTCAGAAACATGGAAAGTAATTTCAACATCTGAAATATTGTAAGGAATATGATTCGGAGCTTCAGCATCAACCTGTCTTTTTATATCGTCAAATGTCTCTCCGCTAAGTTCAAGCCTTTTTATAATCACCGAATTGCCAGGAATTGACACAGAAGTTTTTTTAGTGGTTATTTTATAATGATTTAATAATTTTCTGATTTTTTCTATTATATCATTGCTGTTGATAATCAGCTCGTCTATTATTGTTTCAAAGGAGAGACCTGCAATAGCAATATTTCTAAGTATAACTTCTTCTTTCAAAAACTCAAACTCTACCGATTTTATTGAGGATTTTCCAATATCCAATCCAATCATAGAGTTTGATTTTTTAAAAAGCTTCATATTATCTCCATAACTAACACACTGTTTTATTAAAAAAAATAAATAATTTTGTCAAGTTTTAAGTTAAACATTATTCAAAATTATTTATCTTTATAAAATTTTGGCAATATCTTTTGCAAAATATGTCAAAATAATATCAGCTCCAGCTCTTTTAATGGAAAGAAGAGTTTCATACATTACTTGAGTTTCATCAATCCAGCCCAGCTTTCCAGCAGCCTTTATCATTGAGTATTCTCCGCTCACATTATATGCTGCCACAGGTCTGTTAAAATTATCTTTAACTTTGTAAATTATATCAAGATAAGCAAGGGCAGGCTTTACCATAACAATATCTGCACCTTCATCTATATCCAGTTCAACCTCTCTTAAAGCTTCCTGAGAATTTGCAATATCCATTTGATAAGATTTTCTGTCTCCGAACTGAGGAGGAGACTCAGCAGCATCTCTGAAAGGACCGTAATAGGCGGAAGAATATTTGGCGGAATAAGCCATTATCGGAATATTTTCAAACCCGTTTTCATCAAGTGTTTCCCTTATATATCCCACTCTTCCGTCCATCATATCCGAAGGTGCAATCATATCGGCTCCTGCTTCCGCATGTGACAAAGCCTCTTTCCCGAGAAGCTCCAATGTTTCGTCATTAACTATTTCACTGTTTTTTACAATTCCGCAATGCCCGTGAGAAGTATATTCACATAAACACACATCAGTTATTACAATAATATCTGAAAACTTTTTTTTCAACTCTCTAATACATTTCTGTATTATACCGTGTTTATGATACGCTTCTGTTCCCAATTCGTCTTTTGTCTCAGGAATGCCGAACAAAATAAAGGATTTAATCCCGAGAGTAACCGACTCTTCAACCTCTTTCAAAATATTGTCAATTGAAAATTGATAAATGCCCGGCATTGAATTTACCTCGTTTTTTACCTGTTTCCCTGGACAAACAAACAAAGGATAAACAAAATCGTTTTTATTTAAAAAAGTCTCTCTTATCATACTTCTCAAAATTTCGTTTTTCCTCATTCTCCTCGGTCTATATATGGGATAATACATTTCTCCTCCTTGCATTGTATTTTAAATTTATCTAACAAATATTTCCAAAATAGTAAATAATATAAATAAAAAGTGCACAAATAAAAATAATTTGAAACTTTGAATCTTATAAAAAAAGAGCATAAACAACGTATATAAAAATGGAATTGCCACACCTGCCACTAAAGGAGGCAAATATGTCAACAAATACTGTAAGCTGGCAAAATACCAAGGAGCCTTAATTTTAGGAGGGATAATAGCGCTGTTTGCATTTTCTAACAGAGGAGCGTTATAAAAAAAACTGCAAACAGTAATGATTAAAATTACAATTATAAGAGAATAAATTATTTCCGTTTTAAATAACTCTCTTGCTTTTACTTTGGAGATATTTCCGGAAACATTTGTTTTTACGCCTTTTGCAGCTCTTATAAGGTAAAAATGATTCATCATTAAAAATAAACACACAATGGGAAGAACCACTACATGATACGTATAAAACCTTATTAGGGTTGCACTGTTTAATGTTTTTCCTCCTGCAATAATAAATCTCAATTTCTCTCCCACAAAAGGTATCGAATCAACAATGTTCAAAACAATGGTTGCACCCCAATAGCTTATATTATCCCACGGAAGCAGGTATCCGGTAAAATTGAGAGGGAAGATAAGCAAAAAAAGCAGAATCCCGGTAAGCCAGTTCAACACTCTGAATCTGTTGTCAAAAGCTTTAAAATATACGATTCTTAACATATGCAAAAGAGCAACAACAATCATTAATTCACCTGAAATTCTGTGAATATCCCTAAAAAATCCTGTTAGCGGAATTATATTCGAAATTTTTTTGATACTTATATACGCTTCTCTTGTTGTGGGAATATAAAAAAACATTAAAACAATACCTGTAACAGTTAAAATAAAAAAGAGAAGAGTCAGCAACCCTCCCAATCCGAAAGTTGTTGAAAATTTCAAAGCATTCTCATCAATATATTTAGGTCTCAAATGTGTTAAAAATTTTATAACCATATAACAATCTTACCTTTTTTCCGCTTAAATTTCAAAGTGTTAAGATTCTTCGCCGCAGGACCCTTTAATACAACGCCTCTATGTGAGAAAACACTTTGATGGCAGGGACATTCAAAGATATGCTCTTTATTGTCCCATTTAACGGTGCATCCAAGATGAGTGCAAACAGTTGATAGAATCAAATACTTATCTTTATTTTTAATTATTGCAATTTTTTCTTTATCAAATTCATTGATGCCTTCATTTATTTTATACTCGTCTATTGATACTATGGTTTTCCTTGTTGAAAAGGGGAAAAGAAAAATTTTCAAAAATAAAAAAATAAGAGTTGACAAAAAAAGAGAAACAGAGCCAAAGGATAAAATCTTCAAAAATTTTCTTCTTTTTTCGTTAATCATATTTTCTCTGGTTTAAAAAATAACGTATATCTTTTAAGTTAACCATTAAGTGGGTTTTAATTACTTAATTAATAACACAAGTTAAAATCCGATATAAATTTTTCAAAAGTATTTCCATTCACCAATGATATGCTTTTTCAACTGTGTATTTGTGTATTCCGGTGTGAGTGAACACCAAATCCCAAATCGACTATTGTCTGATGACTATCGACTAATGACTAATCACTATATCCCGTAGGGGCTAATTAGTTTATAGTTTTTTTACTAAATCCCGTAAGGGCAATTCATGAATTGCCCCTACCCTTTATTTCGATGTCATTCTGAGGCTTTAGCCGAAGAATCCACAAAATCTCTTAAAAATTTATAACTTAAAATCTCTAAATCCTAACAACTAAAACTCAAAATAACG
>CAZLFW010000196.1:0-2840 GCA_964559045.1 uncultured bacterium | reverse complement strand
CTTCTTCTATCAATGTTCCGTCTCTGTCAAGAAATACAGCTTTTGTCATAATTACTCCGTTTTTAAATAAAAAAATTTTTTAAATATTCTATAAGAGGTTTTAAAGTGGCTGAATCTTTAGCGGATATTGCCAAAGCATTGTATCTTTCTGTAATGTCTTTGTGAGAAAAATCTATTTTATCCGTTTTGTTAAACACTATTACAGAAGGAATTGTATCTGCTTCTATTGAATATAATATCTGTTTTACCGTTTCAATATGTTCGGGAAAATTTTCATGAGAAATATCCACAACATGGATTAGTAAATCAGAATATTTTAATTCTTCTATTGTTGTTCTGAAAGCATCAAACAGCTCTTTGGGAAGATTCCTTATAAAACCCACAGTATCGGTTACAATAATACTTCTGTTTTCCGAAAGATATAACTTTCTGCTGTAGGTATCAAGAGTGGCAAAGAGGAGATTTTCCACAAATAGCTCTCCTCCTGTTAATGCGTTAATTAATGTGGATTTCCCTGCATTTGTATAACCTATGATTGAAACAACGGGAATACGATTTTTCTCTCTCCTTTTCCTTTGAAGATTGCTTCTTTTGGCAAATTCGGAAAGTTCTTTTTCTATCCTCTTGATTCTCTCTTTAATTCTTCTTTTTTCAACTTCCGAAGCTGTTTCTCCGGGACCTTTAAGCCCAATCCCTCCTCTTATTCTTGACAGTGCCTCTGCTTTCCCTGCGACACGTGGAAGAAGATATTTCAATTTTGCAAGTTCAACTTTTAATTTACCCTCTTTTGAGAGAGCCCTTCGTGCAAATATATTGAGAATTAGTGTAGTTCTGTCAATTACTTCTATGTCGGTGAATCCCGCTATATATTTTGCCTGTGCCGGAGTTAGATTGTCATAAAAAATAATTTTTTGGACGTTTTTAAATAACGAACCTATAATTAGCTCCTTAAATTTTCCTTTTCCCAAAACAAGAGAAGGGTTGACTTTGTTTATTCTTTGTATGATCTTATCTGCAACGGAAAAATCGGCAGCTTTTGCAAGTTCTGAGAGCTCCTCCATCTCCTCTTCAAGAAGGAACCTCGGTTTGTTTGATGCAACAACAAGTATTACTTTTTTTTTATTTTTATCAATAACGTGTGAAAATTGTTTTAAAGAGTTTTCCAGTTTAAATATTTCATCATGATAATTCAAGTTAAAGTTGCTCACTGAGCCTGAATATATGGTCTCACTTGAAATGGAAGCGTTATTTTGAACAATTTTTGCCAAATCAATGTTACCTGCTGAACCATCATCTTTTGAAATTATTACACCCATAAAATCAAGTCTCAAATAGGCAAGATCAGTTAAATCGTCATTGTCAATACCGTGATTGTGAAGATGAGTGTGAAAAACTGTTATACCTCTTAAATTATACCTGTTCAAATGAAATTCATAAAACGTGGGCCATAATATTTCTCTTTCTTCTCCTATTACAATATATTGCAAATTACCGTTCCTGTCGGAAACCACACCAATTTGTTTGTAAATCTCCCTTGAAATTTTACAAATAACTTTTAAACAATTCAAAGTAAAAAATTGATGAGACGGAATTTTTCTGTTAAAAAGCGATTCCAGTTTTTTAATCTGATTTTTTTTCAAAAATTTTGTATTTCCTAAAAGTTTTCCCATTGTTAATACAATCTCTTCTCAGGAATAACTCCCCTGACTCCCCCTTTTGGCTCTTTCATATCTCCAGTGTAACGTGGAATTACATGGTAATGCACGTGCATAATGGTCTGTCCTGAGCAGAGTCCTATATTTACCCCTAAGTTATAACCTTGAGGAGAGAATTTTTCATCTATTATTCTTTTAACTTCTTCGATTAAATCTATAATAGCGTATTTTTCCTCTTTTGTTGCTTCAAAATAGTTTGAAAAATGCCTGAAAGGTATTACCAGCACATGCCCTTTATTCACAGGAGTGTTGTCGTATATAGCAAATGCAAGGCTGTTTGATGTTATTATTTTATTTTTCTCCACATTGCAAAAAGGACATTTTTCCATAATTTCTCCTTTCAGGTTAATTTTAAAAAATTTTATATTTTTTCATCCTATCTCTCAATGTTTCTCTTGGAATATCGAGGAGTTTTGCAGCTTTTGATATATTGCCTCCTGCTTTGTCTATTGCTTTGTGAATAACTATTTTATTAAGCTTTGCTTCCAATTCTTTAAGCGACAAACCTGAATCAGGTATTTCTATACTTTCAAAATCAGTTGTTTCCACAGGAAAAGAATCTTTGAATTCCTGAGGAAGGTGCGATAATTTGATTTCATTGTCATAAGTTAACAACACTATTCTTTCTATAATGTTTCTAAGCTCTCTTACATTTCCTTTCCACTCGTAATTTTTTAGTTTTTCAACAACATTTTCATCTATCTTTTTTATGTTCCTGTTAAACTGGGCATTAAACTGATTTATAAAATATTTTATCAGCGGAATAATATCCTCTTTCCTTTCTCTTAAAGGAGGAATATACACTGGAAACACGTTCAAACGATAATAAAGGTCCTCCCTGAATTTACCTTCTTCTATAAGCTGTTTCAAGTTTTTATTGGTGGCTGCGATAATTCTTACATCTACGTTTATATCCTTATTTCCACCTATTCGTCTGAAAGATTTTTCTTCCAAAAATCTGAGCAGTTTGCCCTGCATTTGTAATTCCATATCTCCTATCTCATCAAGAAAAAGAGTTCCGTAATTAGATTCTTCTATGTATCCGATTTTTCTGTTAAATGCACTGGTAAATGCGCCTTTTTCAAATCCGAAAAGCTCACTTTCAAGCAGGTTTGAGGGTATTGC
>CAZLFW010000195.1:0-18369 GCA_964559045.1 uncultured bacterium | reverse complement strand
TTAAAAAGTATTTCGGAATTTCACACTCTTCACCAAGTTTAAGCTTCAATGTCCAAGGTTTAAAAAACTCCATTTTAAAAGTTTTTCAAAAAGAAAAAAACATTGACAAACCTTTTTACAAGACATATAATAGTTATATAGCTAATTATTATATACCAATATAAAGGAGGAAGTTATGAAAGAATTTACTAATATTGCAATTATAGGTGCATCGGCAGCAGGTCTATCATCCGCTTTAACAATAAAAAGGAACAATCCCGATTTAAGTGTCACTCTTTTCAGAAAAGTTGACAAAACACCTGTTCCGTGCGGCATACCGTATATTTACGGGACTTTGAAAGATGTTAACAAAGATATTATTCCTGACTCACATTTCACTTCTCTCGGAATCAACTTCAAAATAGCGGATGTTTCCAACATAGACATTGCAAAAAAGACAATTTTTTATAACGGAGGAGACAGCCTCGGTTATGAGCAGCTCTTAATTGCAACAGGCTCGATACCTTTTGTGCCCCCCATAGAAGGAGTGGAGTTAAAAAATGTTTATGCAATAGATAAAAATCCGAAGAACCTTGAAGCCATTGAAAAAAAACTGAAAAATGCAACCAACATAGTTATTATAGGCGGAGGTTTCATTGGTGTTGAAATGGCTGAACAAATTGCAAAATTAAAAGGAGACAAAGCGGTTATCACCGTTATTGAAATGCTTCCTCACTGCCTAATGGCTGCAATTGAAGAAGAATTTTGTATTGAAGCGGAAAACGAACTGAGAAGACTCGGAGTTAATATTCTTACAAAATCTCAAGTTACCAAACTTAAAGGAGACGGAAAGGTTGAAAAGGTTATTCTTGCAAATAACGACTGGATAAAAGCGGATGTTGTAATAATCGGAGTCGGTGCTGCTCCGAATGTGGGACTTGCGGAGAAGTGCGGAATTCCTTACGACAAACGAGGTGGAATACTTGTAAATAAACATATGCAAACAGGCATTGACAACGTTTATGCAGCAGGTGACTGTGCTCAGAAATTTTCATTTGTAACAGGCAAACCTTCGGGAATCAGGCTCGCCTCAGTGGCTGCTTACGAGGGAATCATTGCGGGAAACAACATTTTAGGCAATAAATTGACAAACAAAGGAGCAGTGGGAGCGTTTTCAACCAAAATCGGGAATATTGCACTTGCATCAGCAGGCCTTACAAGAAACGCATGTGAAAAGGAAAATATAGAATATGTAACAGGAGAATTCGAAGGACCTGACAAACACCCTGCCACACTTCCCAATACTTTTAAAAACATGAAAGCAATTCTAATATTCGGGAAAGAAGACGGTAAAATAGTGGGAGGTCATATTAAAGGCGGAGATTCAACAGGTGAAATGATTAATATTGTTGCAACGGCAATTCAATCGGGATTGACCGCAGAGGAGCTTTATGGTATGCAGGTTGCAACTCATCCTTTGCTAACAGGCTCTCCAATTGCTCATCATATTAACAGAGCTGCGGGAGATGCTTTTTTCAAAATGAAATAAAAGGAGTTTGCCGTGGCAATTTTCGAATGTTTCAAATGTAAAGGCAAATTTGAAAAAGATAATATGTTGAATCGTGAAGGAAGACTTCTATGCGAAGATTGCTACCTTGATATTATGAGTATGCCCAAGGTTTGTGATCCTTGGGCAGTCTATGTTGCAAAAGGTTCGGGGAAAAATGCGGAACTGTCTAATATTCAGGAAAAAATATTAAATTTATTGCAAAGGAGCGCTCCTGTTTCTGCGGAAAAAATTTGCAGTGAGTTAAAAATATCAGAAGAAGAATTTAAAAGAAACTTTGCAACGTTAAGACATCTTGAATTGGCTAAAGCGACAAAATCAAACGGTGAAATTTGCCATACAACCTTCAGAAAAGAATTGTAAATTCAACATTAATTATTTTGAACATTAAAATCACATTATACAATTTTCAAAAACTTTTTAAAATTGTTTTAATTTTGAATCTTTCATATAAATCGGCTTTGATTCGGTTCGCTTCTTCCTGAGAGTCAAAAGGACCTAGCAGCACTTTGCTCCATTCGGTTCCTTTTATTTTCAGGTGTTTTAAAAACACTTTATAACCGTTTGCCGATAATTTTTTAAAGAGCAGAACAGCTTTATCACCGTTGATAAAAGCCCCTGCCTGAAGGAAATATTTTCGCCTGTTATTGCCGTTCCCTATAATTTTTGTGGGAATTCTGTAAGCAAGAAGCCTGCAGGCATTTTCAACAAGCATAAACGTTGTATCGTCTTTAACGTTCATTCCGCTTGAAAAAGAGATAAAAGGTATTGATAGAAACGATGTGGGAAGTCCTCCGTCATGTTTTTCAAAAATAATATTATCAATCCATACTGATTTACACGTTTCAGAATCAACTATATTGATTTCCGCTTCAATGGAGTTTAAAGAATACAAAGCAAGATATATTTTTTTATTTGCATTCACCCTGCCAAAAACAAGATAATCCGCTCCAAGCAGTTTTCCAAGCTTTTTTATGATATAAGTATCATTATCCTCAACCTTTTTAATCCCGAGACTGTGCAAGGTTTTGTCAACAACAGCCAACTCCACGTCATTAAAAGCTCTAATTGCCAAATGGCTGTAAAAACTGTTTCTCACAAGAGAAGACAAAGCTTTATTGTCAGTATGGTTTTCAAACGGAAGAACAGCTATGGTTTTGGCATTCACCGGAGGAATGTTTTCTCTCGGCGGCAACAGCTCTTTATTGTAATTTCTGCTGCACGACAAAAGCAACACGGAGAAGTAAAAAAAGACAAGAATATATCTGCAAGACACTATATAAAATCCCTTTTATTAAAATCCGGTTTCAATGCAATTCTTTATTTGTCGAATATATATTGTTGCTATTATACAACTTTTGGAAAGATTGTGTCAAGGTGTTAAAATTTTTTGACAAAAATATCAAGGTTTGTTATAAGTAACAATTAACGTATACTGTATTGGAGAATCTAATGAAAACTTTCAAAATAGGCGAACTTGCCAAGCTTGTTTCTCTTACTCCGAGAACTATCAGATATTACGAAGAAATCGGATTGTTAAACTCAGTTAAAAGAGTCGAAGGCGGCAGAAGAATTTACACAAACGAAGACGTTAGAAGGCTCAAATTCATTAAAAAGTTGAAACTACTCGGTTTATCCCTGAAAGAAATGGAAGAGCTTGAAAACATTTATCAGATAAACAGGTCTAATAAAGACGCTCTGAAAAGGCTCTTGGAGTTATTGAAAAAACATATAGGGAACATTGATTCGAGAATCAACAATCTCCAAAAGCTTAAAAAGGAAATTGTTACATACAGTGAGCGAATAGAGAAGAAACTAAATGGTCATTGAAAATATTTACAACAAAGATTTTATTGCCGGTAAAGATGAAATTTTTCAAAGAATCAAATCTCTGAAAAAAGAACTTGCATTAAACGGCATTGATTATGCCGTTATTCTCCAGTCAAGCGACATTTTCTACTTTACAGGCATAGTTCAACAAGGTGCTGTTGTAATATCCTCAAATAGTGATGACGTATTCCTTGTTAAAAAAAATTTTCAACTTGCAAAAAACTATTCACATTTTCCATACATACAACCTTTAACATCTTTGAAAGAGATAAAGAATTTCGTTAAAAAAGATAAAACAGCAGGATTCGAAGCAGACGTTGTTCCTTACGGCACAGTAAAATTTTATTCGGAACTTATAGGATGTTCAAAAGTCGTCGATATTTCAAATCTTATAAAAAAAGTAAGGGAAGTTAAATCCCGTTTTGAAATTGGTTTTATTAAAAAAGCCGCTCATCAGTTGAAAATTCTTGTAAAAGAACTTCCGAAACGCATTAAATCAGGCATGAGAGAGAACGAGGTTTTTAATGAAGCTATTTCCATATTAATGGAAAACGGACATCAGGGATACACCAAAATGAGAGGATTTAATCAGGAAATGTTTTTCGGACATGTCCTATCCGGAGAAAAAGGGAGCGTTTCCTCATATATTGACGCACCTACCAACGGCTCAGGAATTTATCCGTCTTTTCCACAGGGAAGCTGCACAGATATTTTGCAAAAAGGCTCGCTTTTAAGCGTTGACCTTGTTGGATGTTTCAACGGTTATCATGCTGACCAAACAAGAGCCTTTGCTCTCGGAGATATTGACGGTGAATTTTACGATAATTTTCAAAAAGCCGTTGAAATAGAACACGAAACAGTGGATTTCATAAAACCGGGGATAACATGGGAAGATGCTTATTTCAAAGCACTTTCAACAGCCAAAAAACTACACGTTGAAGATTTTTTCATGGGAAGCGAATATAAAGTGAAATTTGTAGGTCATGGAGTGGGTGTTGAAGTAAATGAATTTCCTTTTATTGCACCGGGATTCAAAAGGGAGTTCAAAAAAAATATGATTTTTGCCATAGAACCCAAGCTGTTTTTAAAAGGCAAAGGCGTTGTGGGTATTGAAAACACGTTCAGGATAACAGAAAAAGGATGCGAAAAAATAACCGACGTTGAAGATAAAATTTTTTACTTGCGTTTTTCATAAGTTAGTGGTAATTGCACATCCCGTATTGTTGCACCTTTACAAGTGCATATAATACATTAAATTTAAACATACAACTTTGGAGGAGCATAATGAAACAAGGAATTCATCCCGAATATAAAACAGGGGTAAAAGTTACCTGTGCATGTGGAAATACTTTTGAAACAGGTTCAACTAAAGGTCAAATCAAAGTGGAAATTTGTTCCCAATGCCATCCTTTTTTTACAGGTAAGCAGAAATTTGTTGATTCTGCAGGCAGAATAGAAAAATTCCAGAGAAAATACGCAAAGTTTCAGACAAAGAAACAGAAAAAGGAAGATGATAACAGTTAGACTGATTTCTCATACACCTGAGCCTGAGAAAGTTATTGCGCTTTCTGCAAGGCTCTGTTATTCGCCTCTGTCTGTTGACGAACTCGAAGATAAATTTACCGAAGAGAAAATAGCAAGCTTTATCAAAAAAATAATTGACTTGGGACATGAGTCAGTTCTTGAACACGTTACTTTCTCTTTTGCTGTTGAGGGAATTTCAAGAGCATGTTCTCACCAGCTTGTGAGACACAGAATAGCAAGTTATTCGCAGCAGAGTCAGAGGTATGTTAATTTTGAAAACATTGAATATGTTATCCCTGAAACAATTTCTAACAGCGAGAAGCATAAAAAAAAGTTTCGGGAACTAATGAGCAACATTGCGGGTTTGTATAAAGATTTATTAGAAGAAGGCATTCCTGCGGAAGATGCAAGATTTGTGTTGCCAAACGCAGCAACCACTAAAATAATAGTAACGATGAACTTAAGAGAATTAAAGCACTTTTTCAGACTTAGAACATGCAACAGGGCTCAATGGGAAATAAGAGCTCTTGCAATAGAGATGTTAAAACTGTTAAAAAACAAAATACCACTTCTTTTTTCTCAAATGGGTCCCGCTTGTTTAAACGGTTCCTGTCCCGAAGGTCAAATGAGCTGTAAAAAGTGGAGAGAAGTAAGGGATTTTTTCTCGAAACTTTAGCTTGCTTAAAAAATTTTGGAGATTTTTTGGAGATTAATATATGAGTTGTGACAAAAAAAAATTAAATGTAGGCGGACAAGCGGTTATTGAAGGAGTAATGATGAGGTCTCCCAACTATTGGGCTGTTGCCGTGAGAAAGCCCGATGGTGAGATTGAAATTAAGGAAGACAAGCTCAAACTACTTTCAGAGACAAACAAATTTGCAAAACTGCCTGTTATAAGAGGGGTGATAATGCTTCTATCAGCTCTTGTTCTCGGCATTAAAGCTCTTAATTTTTCCGCAAATGTTGCATATGACGAAGATGAAGAAATGTCTGACTGGGCTATATACGCTACAATGGCAATTGCATTTGCCATAGCAATTGCATTTTTCTTTATTTTGCCTCTGTTTCTAACCAAACTGATGAACTTTAAAAGCTACGTTATGTTCAATATTGTTGACGGAATAATCAGAATTTTCTTTTTCCTCGCTTATGTTTATTTAATATCATTTATGAAAGACATTAGAAGAATTTTCGAATATCACGGTGCAGAGCATAAGGTTATTTACAATTATGAAGAAAACGAAGAATTAAGCGTTGAAAGTGCAAAAAAATATTCCACTCTGCATCCGAGATGCGGGACATCTTTTCTAATTATAGTGTTGGTTATAAGCATACTCCTTTTTTCACTTGTCCCTAAGGCTTCACCTTTTTACGTAAAAGTTTTGTCAAGAATTTTTTTCATCCCGCTAATAGCGGGTATTTCTTATGAAATGTTGAAATTATCCGCAAAACATCAGAACAACTTTCTGGTAAAACTTTTTATTTTACCCGGATTATGGCTTCAAAAGGTTACAACCAAAGAACCTGATGAAAAACAGGTAGAAGTGGCGCTTGAAGCGCTTAAAACCGTCCTTAATCTTGAAAAAGGAGATGTTAATGCTTCAAAAGCTTAAAGAAGTTAAAGAAGAATACGACAAACTTACAAAAGAGCTGGAAAATCCCGATGTGTTCAAAGACATAGAAAGATTTTCCAAATTATCCAAAGAGCATTCCGACCTTAAGCCTATAGTTGAAAAATACGTTGAATACAGAGAAGTCCTCGATTCACTTGAAGAAACAAAAGAGATGCTGAGAGAGGAAAAAGATTCCGAAATGAAAGAAATGGCTAAAGAGGAGCTTGAGCTACTTGAAGCAAAAAAGGAAACCCTTGAACATGAATTGAAAAAGCTTTTAATTCCCAAAGACCCCAATGATGATAAAAACGTTATTCTGGAGATTAGAGCAGGCACAGGCGGTGAAGAAGCAGCTCTTTTTGCAGCAGATTTATTTAGAATGTATTCCAGATATGCGGAAAGAAAAAAATGGAAAATGGAAATTTTAAGTGAGAATCAAACGGGCACAGGAGGTTTCAAAGAGATAATTGCAATGATTTCAGGAAAAGGTGCTTATAGCAAATTAAAATACGAAAGCGGCATTCACAGAGTCCAAAGGGTTCCGAGCACAGAGTCTCAAGGAAGAATCCACACCTCCGCCGTTTCAGTTGCTGTTTTGCCTGAAGCTGAAGAAGTTGATGTGGAAATTAACAGTACGGACTTGCACATTGACGTTTACAGAGCCTCGGGAGCAGGAGGACAACACGTAAACACAACTGATTCCGCAGTTAGAATTACACACATGCCCACTGGCATTGTTGTTACGTGTCAAGACGAGCGTTCACAGCATAAAAACAAAGCCAAAGCCATGAGAATTTTAAGAGCCAAAATTTACGACATTGAGCTTCAGAAAAAAGAGGAAGAACTTTCAAGAGAAAGAAAGCAGATGGTGGGAAGCGGCGACAGAAGCGAAAAAATAAGAACATACAATTTTCCGCAAAGCAGGGTTACTGACCACAGAATAGGACTTACTCTTTACAAGCTCAACGATATTCTCGACGGTGACATAGAAGAAATTATAGATTCGTTATCAACTTATTTTCAAACAGAATCTTTAAAGTCCACTTCATCTGATGAGTAAAATTTGGACAATCAAAGAAATTTTAACATGGACATGTAATTATTTTAAAGAAAAAAACATTGACGCTCCCCGTTTAACAGCAGAGATACTTCTTGCCAAAGCATTACAAAAATCAAGGCTTTACCTTTATACCAACTTTTCCCAACCTCTTAACAAAAAAGAACTTTCCCGCTACAAAGCTTTGATAACAAGAAGAGCCAAAGGAGAACCAACATCATACATTACAGGAGAAAAAGAGTTTTGGTCTTTAACTTTCAAAGTTAACAAGCATGTATTAATACCGAGACCTGAAACTGAAATATTAGTGGAAAAAATTACCGATTATTTTAAAAACAATAAAAAAAATTTGAAAATCCTTGAAATGGGAACAGGCTCCGGCAACATTGCAGTAGCCATAGCAAAAGAACTTGAAAACAGCACTGTCTACACTGTGGACAAAAGTTTTAATGCGTTGAAAACAGCTATTGAAAACATAAAAAAGCATAATTGCATCGAAAATATACATGTTATTAATTGTAACTTGGATTCTTGTTTAAAAAACATCAGAATATTCGATGCAATTGTTTCTAACCCTCCTTACATAACAAACAAAGAATTTGAACAGCTACAAACTGAGATAAAAAAATTCGAACCTCTATCAGCTCTTGTTTGCGGCGATGACATGCTTTTTTTCTACAAAAAAATAATAAAATCGGCTCAAAACATTTTAAAGAAAAAAGGAATGCTTTTTTTGGAATTCGGAACTCCTGGGCAAGGAGAAAAGATTAATGAACTTTTAAAAAGCTCAGGATTTGGAGATATTAAAATTTTTAACGATTATTCCAAAACTCCACGTGTTATTTCCGCCCGATTTCAATAAACTTACAAGTCTTCCGATAAAGAGAGAAATTCCATTGTGGCAAAAAATAAAAAATCTGTTAAAAATTGATTTTTTGTTTTATAATAAACCATGTTTCTTCCTATTACGGAAAAAGAATGCATAAAACTCGGCTGGACCCAGCTCGACATTATATTTGTCACAGGAGACGCTTACATTGATTCTCCCTACATAGGTGTCGCTCTTCTCGGCAAACTCCTTATAAGCAAAGGTTACAGGGTGGGAGTTATATCTCAGCCCGCATTAAACAGCAATAAAGACATAACATGTCTCGGCACGCCGAGACTTTTCTGGGCTGTTACCGCAGGTAACGTTGACTCAATGGTTGCCAATTACACTCCTTTGAAAAAAAAGAGAAAAACCGATGATTTTACACCAGGAGGCATAAACAACAGAAGACCTGACAGAGCTACCGTAAGATACGTAAATCTCATAAAACAATTTGACAAAGCTAAAAAACCTGTTGTTATAGGCGGCATAGAAGCAAGTTTGAGGCGCATTGCGCATTACGACTATTGGAGCAATCGAATCAAACGCTCGGTGCTTGTTGATTCCAAGGCAAATATTCTGATTTACGGAATGTCGGAAAAATCTATTCTCGAAGTTTGCCAAAAAATAGAAGCTAAAGAACCTTTGGAATCCGTAAGAGGAATATGCTATATGTCCAACGAGAAAAGAAAAGATTACATTGACTTGCCCGACTTTGAAACAGTTGTCTCTGACAAAAACAAATTCATTCAAATGATGAAAATATTTTACAAAAACCAAGATCCAGTGAATTCAAAAGGATTGATACAGCAATACAACAAAAGATTTTTAATCCACAACCCTCCTCAGATGCTTCCAAGCTCCGAAGAATTAGACATGTATAACGAACTTGATTTCGAGTATGATGTCCATCCCCTGATTAAAAAACAAGGAAAAGTTAGGGGAATTGACACCATAAAAAATTCCGTTACAATTAACAGAGGATGCTTCGGAGAATGCAACTTTTGTGCAATTTCCGTTCATCAGGGGACAACAGTTGTAAGCCGCACAATGGAATCAATAATAAGAGAAATAGAGAAAATCAAAAAAAGCGTAAATTTCAGAGGTATTATCAATGACTTGGGAGGTGCCACTGCAAATATATATGGTTATGAATGCGAAAAAAAAATGAAAAAAGGAAAATGCAAAAACAAACGCTGCATATTTCCCAAAGTTTGCGAAGAACTGAGAGTTTCGCACGAGCCTATTTTAAATTTACTGAAAAAAGTTAGAAAAATCAATGGAATTAAAAAAGTTTTCATTAGCTCAGGATTGAGATACGACTTGATTCTCCATGACCAAAAAAAAGGAGAAGAATATCTTAACGAACTTATAAAGCATCATATTTCCGGACAAATGAAAATAGCACCGGAGCATTTTGACGATAAAATTCTTTCTTTAATGGCTAAACCTTCAAACATCATATTGGAAAAATTTGTTAAAAAATTTTATCATCTCACAAAAAAAGCAGGTAAAAAACAATTTTTAACCTATTACATAATAGTATCTCATCCTGGATGCAACATTGAGAAAACAAAAAAATTAAAAAAGAGTCTATTGAAACACTTGAAAACCATTCCTCAACAAATTCAAATATATACTCCGCTCCCTTTAACATGGTCATCTGTAATGTATTACACTGAAAAAAATCCTTTTACCGGAGAGTCTGTAACTGTTGTTAAAGATTTGAAAACAAAGGCTTTGCAAAAAAATATCTTAATAGGAAAATTAAAAGGCAACATATTTAAATAAACGGTTCTTTTAAAATTATTGACAAATCAGGTAATTTGTAATACTTTTAAATCTTAAAGAATACGCTTTGACAAACCTCGTGTTTCACTTTAAAACCATGCCAAAATATAAGATTAGAGACAAATTAAATGAAATAATTTTCGGCACCGAAACTTTTGCTGGAAAACTATTTGATATTGTTCTTATTTTTTTCATTCTCGCAAGTGTTCTCTGTATAATGATTGACAGTGTCCCTGAATACGGAGAAAAATATGCGGATATTTTCAAAATTATCGAATGGATTTTCACCGTATTTTTTACTGTTGAATATTTTCTCCGTCTCTTTATCACTGAAAAACCGTTAAAATACGCTCTCAGTTTTTTCGGAATAGTTGACCTGATTTCATTTCTTCCCACATATTTCAGCGTTATTTTTGTTAACAGCCATTACCTTCTTGTAATAAGAGTGCTGAGATTATTGAGAATATTCAGGATTTTAAAACTGCTTCAATACCTTAAGCAGGCTGAAGTGCTTATAGTGGCGTTAAAAAACAGCAGAAATAAAATCATAGTTTTTTTATTTACAGTTATAAACCTTGTAATAATAATCGGAGCATTAATGTATGTAATCGAAGGTGAGAAAAACGGCTTCACAAGCATTCCCAAAAGTATCTACTGGGCTATAGTTACACTGACAACTGTGGGATACGGTGACATTTCTCCTAAAACTCCTGTGGGACAGTTTCTTGCATCAGTAATAATGATAGTGGGTTACAGTATAATTGCCGTTCCCACGGGGATAGTCACTCATGAAATAAGCCAAGCGGGAAAGGTGCAAAAACATTTGAAAACTTGCAGTAAATGCGGAAATTCAGATAACAAACACGACAGTGAATATTGCAGAAAATGCGGAGAAAAATTTTGAATTCTCAAATAAGAAATTTCTTTATAAAATGCTCATCAATATCAATAACATTCATATCTTTTAATTTTTTAAGGACATCTCTGTTGCACTTAACCTCATCTGGCCATTTTCTTTTAAAATTATCAGATTCTCCCTTGCTTGTGGCATCAAGACAAACTGTTCCGTCTATAATGAAAAAATCTCTTGCAGCATCAAAATTATTAACAGCTCGCCAAATCAACATATAGGGATTATCAAGATAATTATTCTTATCGTCAAGGCAGATAACTATTTTTATATGCTTAAACAAAGTTTTTGTTTTATGTAAAAATGCCTTTACAGTTGTATTTTTATTGATTTTCACAACTGTAACGGGATTTTCAGTATCAGGGAAGAATTGCCTCACTTCAGTTGCATCATTTGAAAGTTTTTTAAATTTTAACAATAACTCTTCATCGTTTATCCTCTCAATATTTTTCAATGAAGAGGGAGCGCCCGTGCAATCAACGCATAGCTTTCCGCCTACTCCGTAGCTATCGGAACTGTGGTCAAGCGCATCTACAACACCTGTGCTTATAAAAATATTTTTTCTGCTGATTCTGTTTAAAATATGCTTTGTAATTTCATAATAATCGGTTAATTCAGGTGCAGTTTCACCGACAAATATCACATGTTTCACAAAGCTCATCTGCCCTACTCCCCAAAAAGCGTGCATAACCTGTTGAGCATGTCCGGGATATCGTGTTTTTAATTTGGCAATAATGAGATTATGAAACACACCGTTTTCAGGCATGTGATAATCTATTAAATCTGGCACAGTGGTTCTGAGCAAAGGGAGAAATATTCTTTCAGTGGCAAACCCCATGTATTTGTCTTCAAGAGGAGGTTTCCCCACAACAGTTGCACTGAAAACAGGATTTTTTTTACAGGTAATTGCAGTTATCTCCATAAAGGGATAAAATTCTTTTTCAGTGTAATATCCCGTATGATCTCCGAAAGGTCCCTCTTCTTTCAAACGCTCAGTATCAACAAATCCTTCTATAACATAATCAGCATTATAAGGGACATAAATATCATTGGTAAGTGACTTTACAAGTTTGGGGCTTTCTCCTCTGATAAATCCGTAAAGCATAAGCTCAAAAATACCTGCAGGAAGAGGAGCCTGCCCGCACCAAATATATAAAGGGTCACCTCCTATTGCAACTGAAACAGGCATTTTTACACCTGCTTTTTTATACTCATGGAAAAAATTGTTTGCATCTTTATGTATCTGCCAATGCATACCAAGTGTTCCACTGTCATGCACCTGCAACCTATACATACCGAGATTGTTGTTTTTTCCGTCAACACTTCTGGTATATACCTGTCCCATTGTGATAAAAGGAGCAGCATCTTTATCCCACGTGGTTAAAACAGGAAGTTCTTCCAAGTTTGCCTCTTTTCCTATTTTAACGACTTCTTGACATTCTCCTTTTCTTTTTAATCTTTTCGGAAAAACCGATTTTAAAGAAAACAGTTGTTTAAACATTAAAATTTTGTCAATAAATTTGTCAGGAGGCTTTATATGCAAAAGATTTTCTATTTCGGATGCAATCGCATTTACGTCTCCTATTAAAAGCTCCACAGCTTTTTCCGAACAAAAAATATTCATTAACACAGGAACGTTAAATTTTATTCCCTTTTTCCCGTTAACCGGATTTGTAAACAAAAGAGCCTTAGGCTCCGATTTTTTTGCTTCCAAATATGCAACATGAGGTATTTCAAGATAAATATCAAGACTTGTATCTATGATTTTAAGAAGATTATGTTTTTTTAAAAGTTGTATGGTTTCTTGAGAGTTCATTAAAGCGGAATATACCCAACCTGCCCAAAATTTTCAAGAAATTTTGAAACTAACATTCAAAAGAGTTTAACCTGCTGTAATTTCACGCTTTTCAAATGCTTTTTTTTTCAGCTCATTTACAAAATCAGTTAACACATGAAACACATTCTCTCTTACATCACCAGCCACACCCACAAAAAGCAAATCGTCTCCCGGCTCAAAAACACCTTCGAAAGCAACAGCATCCGCTTTTGTAATACCTTTGAGAGTGGATACTTTTTTTACAATTTCATTTATGGCATCACTATTTTTCTTAACCGAAATTTTTTCAACTGTTTTTCCATTTCTTGAAGTGCCTCTCACAACACCATTATGAAAAACAATCATTCCTGTTTTTGAATAATCAATATTTTTTTTAAAATTCCTGACAAACTCCTCAAACTTCATACTCGCTCCTTTCAAAAATAATACCGTTTAAATTAAAAAAACAAATGCAATTCGTCAACATTTAACCTGTAAAATATTATATAATTCTACGCTTAAATCACATTTGCAATATTTTCAACTATTTGTTATTAGAGTGTTTTCCAACTTCAACTTTGAACTTGTATTACATATACGCTAAAGTAAATCAAGAAATAATTTTCATATAATTTCTTGATTTTTATTAACTTTTATTATAATTAAAGACATGCCTGTATTTAAATGGAAAGGTAAAAATATTCGCGGACAAACCATTGAAGGCGAGATTGAGGCTGACAATAAAGATTCCGTTGAATTAAAGTTAAGAGCCCAAGGCGTTACTCCGGAAAAAATTAAAAAAAAGCCCAAAGAAATAGAAATAGGCTTTTTAAAACAAAAGGTAACCCTTAAAGATATTGTTGTATTTACACGTCAGCTTACAACAATGATTGAAGCGGGCCTTCCTCTTGTCCAAAGTCTTGATATTCTCGCAAAACAGAACGACAACAAAACTTTTAAGCAAATGCTTGAAGATATAAAGGTAAGCGTTGAAAGCGGTAACACTCTGTCAAAAGCAATGGAAAAACATCCTAAAGTTTTTGACGAGCTTTTTGTTAACATGGTTAATGCCGCCGAAGTCTCAGGTAATCTCGACGTGATATTCGTAAGGCTTGCGGTATTTATGGAAAAAGCAATGGCTCTCAAAAGAAAAATCAAAGGTGCTCTTTTTTATCCCATAAGCGTTATGGTGGTTGCTGCAATAGTTGTGGCAATTCTTCTCATAAAAGTTGTTCCCACATTTGCTTCAATGTTTGAAGGGTCTGGACAGGCTCTTCCAATGCCCACGCAAATAGTTGTAAACATAAGCGATTTTTTAAGACATTACATTATTCACATTGTTGCGGGTATTTTTGCAACAATATTTATTCTCAAACGAATTTACGGGCTTAAATGGGGAAGATATTTTTTTGATAAACTATTTCTTAAATTACCTGTTTTTGGTCCTCTTATCAGGAAAGCCGCTGTTGCAAAATTTACAAGAACTCTCGGCACAATGCTTCAAAGCGGAGTAGCCATACTTGAAGCCCTTGACATTGTTGCCAAAACATCCGGAAATGTAATAATTGAGCAATCCGTTTACAAAGCACGAGACAGTATCAAAGAAGGGAGAAACATTGCTGATCCTCTGGAGGAGACAAAAGTTTTTCCTCCAATGGTAGTTCAGATGATTGCAATAGGAGAAAGCACAGGTGCTCTCGATGCAATGCTTTTTAAAATCGCAGATTTTTACGACGAAGAGGTTGACCAAGCGGTAGAAAATCTTACATCTTTAATGGAGCCTTTGATTATGGCTTTTCTCGGGACTGTTGTGGGAGGTTTGATAATTGCAATGTATTTACCCATATTCAAAATCGGAGAAACAATTTAACCGAAGTAATAATCAAAAAAAACTTGACTACCAAAGAGAATATTGATAGTTAACCGCAGATGAAAAGAGCCTTTTACTGTTTAAGCATAATTGTTATTCTTCTATCAGGTTGCGTTACTGATAAAACCGCACTTAAACCCAACATTATACATCCTGTAAAAAAAATATCTAAAAAAGAAATACAAATTCCTGAAAAACAGAACAGTGATTTTGAAGACAAAAGATTGTCCGCTCTTATAAACAGAGATATTAATATTGCCAAAAACTCTGCAAACAGTTGCATACCGCAGGAAAATTCGGAAAATCTTTCGGAAAATATAAAAAAAGGGATGGCTGAAGAGTTTAACCTTGATTCCAACGATGAAATCAAAAAAGAAGTTGTGGAGGTTAACGACAAATTCTTATTTAAACAGCCAATTGAAGTTATTTTAAATAAAAAAGTTAAAAAATTTATAAAGCTTTATGGTTACAAAAACGGAAGATGGCTTTACTCTGCCTTTAAAAAAGGACATAAATGGCTTCCGTATATGCGTCAGATTTTTAAAGACTACGGTTTACCCGAAGAACTTGTGTATCTCTCTCTCATTGAAAGTCATTTCGAATGTAATGCTCGTTCAAAAGCAGGTGCCGTGGGGCTTTGGCAGTTTATGCGCAGAACAGGATTAAAATACGGCTTAAAAATCAACTGGTGGATTGACGAGAGAAAAGACCCTATCAAATCAACTCTTGCTGCTGCAAAATATCTCAAGGATCTTTACAATATGTTCGGCTCATACGATTTGGCACTTGCAGCTTACAATGCAGGAGAATACAAAATTAAAAGGCTCATTTCCAAATATAAAAGAAACACTTATTGGAAAATGTGCAACAGGCGCTACTTAAAAAAAGAAACAATATCTTATGTTCCAAGCTACTTTGCAGTTCTTTATCTTATTCGCAACAATGCCAAACTACACTATATTCCCGAAAAATGGCTCCATTATAAACACAAAAATTACGCATTTGTTCAAATTTCCAAACCTTATTCATTGTTTAAACTTTCAAAAGAGACAGGCATTAAACTCTCCCTGCTTAAATCTCTTAATCCTGAGCTAAAAAGATTTTGCACTCCTCCGTCATACGAAAATTATATATTAAAAATACCTGTATCATTCGAGAAAAAAGCTATTTATGTAGCTAAAAACATAAATAAAAATTATAAATTTTCTTTTAAAGTTTATAAAATTAAAAAAGGTGACACCCTTATTAGAATAGCCAAAAAATTTCACATTCGTCCTTTATCTCTTTTAAAAAATTTCAACAATATAAAAAACGTAAGGGCACTTAGAATAGGACAGAGAATTTTACTTCCTTATCCTAAAGAATATTCTCTGAAATACGCTAAAACAATTAAAAAACATAAGCGAACCAAACATGCAAAACAAAGGAAAAAAACAAAATATATGAAATACAGGGTTAAAAAAGGTGACAGTGTTTGGAAAGTTGCCCAAAAATACAATGTTTCGATTAACAGCGTAAGAATGATTAATGGAAATTTCACAAAAAGAATTTTTCCCGGAGATATTCTTATTATAAAAAAAAGATAACGTTTCTATATAGATGTATCTTTTTCCAAAACTAGTCGAATAGTTTTAGCTAATGTGGAAATTGAATAAGGTTTATGAATAAAATTTATCCCCTCTTCGAGCATACCATCGTGGACTATATGATTATCAGTATATCCAGACACATAGATTACTTTAAAATCAAAATCCATTTCCTTTAATTGTTCTACAAACTCTTTTCCATTAAGCTCAGGCATTATTAAATCAGTTATTATCAAATCAAAATCAAAATCATTTGTCTGTATAAGTTTCAAAGCTTCTTTTCCATTTGAAGCTGTATATATTTTATAACCTAAAGACTTTAATGCAGAACTAGCAAATTCAAGAACATTTTCATCATCTTCTACTATTAGAATATTTTCATTCCCAGAATAGTTTTCTACTTCAATCCCAAAATCTTTTTTGTTAACAGATTTCTCATTGGTAGCTGGCCAGTATATTTTAAAGGTACTTCCTTTGTTCTGCTCTGTGTATACATATATTGCTCCATAATTTTGCTTTACAATTCCATATACTGTAGCAAGACCCAACCCAGTTCCTTTATCTTTCTCTTTTGTTGTAAAAAAAGGTTCAAATATGCGATTTTTTACTTCTTCATTCATGCCTATACCATTGTCTGATACTGCAAAAAAAACATATAGTCCTTTTTTATTTATATCTGGATATTTCATTAAAATTGACTCATCAAAAAAGGTTTCTCCTGTCTCAATAGTTATCTTTTTTTGTCCCCCTGAAGTTTTAATTTCCCTAACAGCATCCCTTGCATTTACAGTTAAGTTAATAATAATTTGTTCTATTTGTGACTTATCTGCTTTTATAAAAGAAATATTTTTTTTAAAAATTGTTTGAATATTAATATCTTCTCCCATTAATCTACGCAAAATTTTATCTAATGACTTAATCACATCATTAATATCTAAAATTTCAGGTTTAAATATCTGCTTTTTGCTAAGAGCCAATAACTGTTTAGTTAAATTTTCAGCTTTTTTTCCTGCTTCATTTATTGCCAATATTTTATTGTAAACAGAGTTATTTTCGCTTATTTTCATAAGAGCCATCTCAGAATATCCATTAATAACTGTCAATAGATTGTTAAAATCATGTGCAATGCCTCCTGCCAATTTACCAATTGCTTCCATCTTTTGAGAATGATATAGCTTTTCCAATAATTCCTTTCTTTCATTATTATGCTTTCTAACTCTGTCTATTATAACCAATATGGCTATTATTCCCAGTATCCATATAATAACATGACTAACAAATAAAAATCTGGTGTGATGTTTCAATAAGAATAAATAACGATTCATTGGTATTGTAATTGATATTCCACCTCTAATATCTCCTATTTTATACCCCTGTTTTTCATGACATTTAAGACAAGGCTTCTGAGTTATGAATGGACGCATAGCCCTCAAATAGCTATTCTTTCCATTGTCAAAAAATTCGTAATATTTTTTGGCTCCTTTTTCAAAAAGCTTTAATGCTTTTATTTCCCAATTATCAGGCTTATTAATGGGATTAATAGGATTTAGACTCGTAATATGTCCTTGGATAAGATATTTCTTTTTTGCCAAATCGTATACTTGTCTTATCATGTATGCAGGATTCATTAATGTAAGTTTTTTTCCTTTTGGAGTTTCTATATCCCTCTCTTCCACTTCTAAATATGGATTGGGCTGTGTATATTTTGTTATAGGCACATAAACTCCACCATGAATAGCACCCCATTCACGATATAATAGGTCTTTATAATATGCCATATCAGCTTCTTTTTTTGCCAGTTCATTGATCTGTTCTTTCTGATTTAAATAGTTCCAGATAAAAAGTATGCTCATCATTATTGTCCATATAGCTATAGCAATTATAGCAATACTTTTTTTAAAAAAATTATTAATATCAATCATGTTTACCTCTACTAAAAAACATTAGTAAATTTGATA
>CAZLFW010000194.1:0-2876 GCA_964559045.1 uncultured bacterium | reverse complement strand
TTTTTTATCAGCTTTTATAATTGATTTCATTTTCGGAGATCCCAAGCTGCTCTTTTCTCATCCCATTGCAATAATAGGGAAAATTATTTATAAGTTAGAGCCTATGTTTTTATCTGTTAAAAAAAATAGGAAAATTGCAGGGTGCTTTTTTTCTATTGCGATTTTGGGTTTTGTTATTATATCTGTTAATATTTTGCTTCTGGTGTTTTCTTTTTTCAATGATTATATTGCTTTTATTTTAACCGCCATATTGGCGAGTTTTGCTGTTTCAATGAGAAGTCTTCATGTTGAAACGGAAAAAGTTTTAAATTGTTTGAGAAAAAATAATCTTACAGGCGCGAGAAAGGAACTTGCAATGCTTGTAAGCAGAGATACCAACGAACTTGAAGAGAGAGACATTATCAGAAGCGTAGTGGAAACTGTTGCCGAAAACATAACCGACGGAGTTATCGCTCCTCTGTTTTACATGGCTTTGTTCGGAGTTACAGGAGCTTATTTTTATAAAACAGTGAACACACTTGATTCAATGATTGGTTATAAAAATGAAAAGTATCTTGAATTCGGATGGTTTGCCGCTAAGTTTGACGATGTTTTAAATTTTATTCCTGCAAGAATAACAGGGGCTCTCATTGTTATTGTATCTTTTTTCATAAGAGCTGATTTTAAAAACAGCTTGAAAATCATGTTGAGAGACAGAAAAAACATTGACAGTCCCAATAGCGGATGGCCCGAAGCAGCTGTTGCAGGTGCATTGGGAATTCAGCTTGGGGGACCCACACCTTATTTCGGTGTTTGGTATGACAAACCTTTTATTGGAGATGATATTGAACCTTTAACTTATAAACATATTGAAAAAACTTATGTGATATTGTATGCGGTTTCAATCCTTTTTACAGGTATTCTAATTTGTTTTATGAAAGGTTAAATTTTGAATTGCATAATGAAAGTTGCACATTTGAATACGGAGAAAACATTCAGAGGGGGAGAGCAGCAAGCTTTGTATCTTATGAAAGGGCTTGTTGAAAAAGGGATTGAAAATTTTCTGATTTGCAACAAAGGAGCTTTGATTAGAGAAAAAGCTGAGAAGTTTTTAAAAAAAGAAAATATTTTGGAATTAAGAATAAACGGAGAATTTGATTTTCCCGCTATTTTTAAGATAAGAAATTTTTTTAAAAAAAATAATATTGATATTGTTCATTGTCACACATCTCATGCCCATACAGCGGGTTTTTTGTCTTCTCTGTTTTTGAAAACAAAAACAGTGGTTTCCAGAAGAGTTGATTTTAGCATATACAAAGGGAAAATTAAATTTCCTAATAAAATTAAATACAGTTTTATGTGTGACAAAATCATTGCTATTTCGGAGAAAATAAGAGAAGTTTTGTTAAACGACGGTATAAGCCCCGAACTTGTTTCAACGGTTTATTCAGGAGTTGATGTTGACAGATTGAAACCTGTAGAAAATACTTATGACTTGAGAGATAGTTTCAAAATTCCCGAGAATGCAGTTGTGCTTCTTAATGTTGCAGCTCTTGTGCCCCACAAAGGACAGGAATTTCTTATTAAAAGCTTTGCAAAAGTATGTGCAAAATATCCGAAAGCTTTTTTAATTATTGCAGGAGACGGAAAGTTGAAAGAAAATCCTACAACTCTCAGAGATTCTTTCAGGTTGAAGGAAAAGATTATTTTTGCAGGATTCAGGACAGATATTGACAAACTGTTGTCTCTTGCAGACATATTTGTTATGACAAGTGTTGAGGAGGGACTGTGCACCTCAATTTTAGATGCCCTTACTTTGAACAAGGTTGTGGTTGCCACAGATGCAGGAGGCATTCCGGAAATAATAAAAGATGAAGAAACAGGGATTCTTGTGAAAAAGTGTAATGTTGACTCAATTGCCTGCGGGATAAACAGAGCAATTGAAAATATTGAATATTACAAGGATAAATTTAGCAAAGGCAAAGAATTTGTAAAAAAATTTTTTTCCGTTGAAAGTATGGTTAAAGGAAATCTTGAAATTTACAAAAAAATTTTAAATTTTAAAGCATGATTAGAATCAAAGGATTAAAAAAGGAATATAAAAACGTTAAAGCTCTGAAAGGAATAGATATTAATGTTGCAAAAGGAGAGATTTTTTCTCTTTTGGGACCCAACGGAGCCGGTAAAACCACCACAATTAGAATTATTACTGGACTTACGAAAAAAGACGCAGGTGAAATATTTATAAAAGATATTGATATTTTCAAATATCCGGACAAAGGCAAAAAATTAATAGGACTTATACCTCAATCTGTTAACCTTGACGTTGATTTGACAGTTAATGAGAATATGTTTGTGCACGGGCTTTTATATTCCATGCCGCTTGGCGAGATAAAGGAAAAAAGCAGAGAATTGCTTGAATATGTCGGAGTTTACAAGAGAAAAGATTCAAAAGTAAAAACATTGTCAGGAGGAATGAGGCGAAGAGTGTTAATTGCAAGAGCGCTTTTACATTCTCCTGAAGTTCTTTTTCTTGACGAACCCACTGTTGGACTTGACCCGAATATTAGAAGGAAAATATGGTGGCTTATTAAAAAAATTCAGGAACAAGGCACAACAATATTTTTAACAACTCACTATATAGAAGAAGCCGAATTTTTATCGGATAAAGTGGCTTTTCTCGATGAAGGGGAAATTGTTAAATACGATACTCCTGAAAATCTCATTAAAAGTCTCGGTGAGTGGGCTGTTGATTTTTTGGACCATGAAAAATTTAATACTTTATTTTTTAAAACAAAGGAAGAAATTAAAAAAGTTTTATCGGAAAAACATGATAAATTTCACATAAGACGTGTAAATCTCGAAGATGCCTTTATAACATATACGGGAAAAGGGAT
>CAZLFW010000193.1:0-15785 GCA_964559045.1 uncultured bacterium | reverse complement strand
CCTGCACTTCTTCACCTTTTTGAATCATTTCGTTAATGTCGTTTAGGTTAATGTATTTTTTTGTTTGAAGGTTGTAAATTCTTCTGTTTTCGTATCTTTTAAGAATAATTTTTTTATTCGGCATTTTTTTCTTGACACTCCTTTTTTATTTTGATATTGCATTGCAACATATTTTGCAATGCAATATATTTAAATAATTATTTTAAAAATGTCAAGTTTTTTTAAATTTTTATTTTAATTGCAAATAAATGCAAAGGGGTGAAGAATGGAATTAAAAGGTAAAGTTGCAGTTGTTACTGGCGGCGCAAGAGGTATGGGGAAAGTGTTTGCAATGGATCTTGCCAAGGAGGGAGCTTTGGTTTCTGTTTGCGATCTTGATTCAACCCTTTTGGAAAAATTTAATAATGAAATAAAAAGTTATAATTTGGCAATAGAAACTTACAAAATAGATGTTTCATTGGAAAAAGAAGTTGAAAATTTTTACAATAAAGTTGCATCAAAACATAACGGCATTGACATTTCAATAAATAATGCCGGCATTACGAGAGATTCTCTGCTTATTAAAAAAAACGGCGAAGGAGAAATAAAAAAATTTCCTTTTAAAAATTGGCAAAGCGTTATTAATGTTAATCTCACTGGAGTTTTTCTATCCACGAGAGAAGCTGCGTATCAAATGGTGAAATACAACAAAAAAGGTGTTATTATTTCTTTGTCATCAATCTCAAGACAGGGGAATATTGGGCAGACCAATTATACTGCTACAAAAGCTGCTGTTTCCGCAATGACAGTTACATGGGCGAAAGAGTTAAGCAGATACGGAATCAGAGTGGCTGCAATTGCTCCCGGATATATATACACTGAAATGACAGATGTTATTCCTGACAAATTAAAAGATAAAATATCCGCTACCATACCTTTGAAAAGATTCGGAACCAAGCAAGAAATTTCCGATACCGTTAAATTTATAATAAAAAACGATTATATTACAGGAAGAACGCTTGAAATTGACGGCGGATTGAGATTGTAAATAAATATAAACATACTTTTAAGGAGGCTGAAATGTTTGGCAATAAAAATTTTTACGAGCAGTGGGCTGATTATCAAAAAAAATTTTTTGAATCTTTTTCCGGAATTCCAGAATCAAAAGAGCCTATGGGAGTCTTTTTCCCAAAATTAGATTTTATTGACCCGTTGTTTAAACTTAAAGACACAGGTAACATTTATAAAGAAATGTTTGATTTTTTTAACCGCTTTAACAATGTCTTTTTAAACCCAGATAAAAGCTCGGATTTGGACAGCTTTAATAAATATTTTAAAAAATTCCAAGAAACATACGTTAATCAGATAAAAAGCAGTCTCGGATTGGTTTTCCCCTCTACTCCTGAAGATTTTTTTAATAAATTTTCAAGTGGATTCGGAATTAACCTGTTTGAAACGGGTTTTTTTAAACCGTTAACAGATTATATGAAAAAGTTCAGTGTAACTGGTGATAATTTTTTTGAAATGTTAAACTCTAACGAAGAGCTTAAAAGATTTCTTAACTCTCCTTCAATGGGGCTCACAAGAGAGTTTGTAGAAATCATCAAAGAGGTTATCAAAAATTACATTGAATACGTAAAGCAGCTTAAAACGTTTGAAAAAGAAGTATCAGAAAAAGGCAAAGAAAGCTTTGAAAAATTTGTTGAAGAAATAATGAATGCAGTTAAAAAAGGTGAAAACTTAGAAGACTTCGACAAGGTTTTCAAAAAATGGATCAATATAAACGAATCAGTTTTTCAGGAATATTTCAGAAGCAAAGAGTTTGTTGCCTTTTTGTCAGAATATACAAAGACATCTGCAAAACTTAAAAGCTCCATAGACGAATACACATTTGCGGTTTTAAAAGATAGCAATATAGCTACAAAAACGGAATTGGACAGAGCTTACAAGGATATTTACAATTTAAAAAAAGAAGTAAGAGAGTTAAAAAAGATTCTAAAACAAAAGGAGGATAAATAATGTTCGCTGATATTTTCGAAATTAATCGTAAAACAATGAAAGCATTTGATATCCTCGGCAAAGTTGATGAAATCAATGTTGAACCATCGCCAAAAGTGCTTGAATTTGAAGTTGATAATTGCAAACTGTATCATTATAAATCAAGAAAAAGAAACAAAATTAAATTTCCTTTGCTAATAGTATATGCTCTTGTTAACAAATATTACATGATGGATATTCAGGAGGACAGAAGTTTCATCAAAAAGCTCATTGAGCAGGGACTTGACATTTACATTCTCGACTGGGGTTATCCCCAAAGAGCAGATAGATATTTAACAATGGAAGACCATATAGACGGATACATGAACGATTGTGTGGATTTTTTAAGGGATAAACACAATGTCCAACAAATAAATCTTCTTGGAGTGTGTCAGGGAGGAACTTTTTCAGTTATTTACTCTGCTCTTTATCCTGAAAAGATTAAAAATCTCGTAACCATGGTAACTCCCGTTGATTTCGGGACAGATGACGGATTGCTCAATGTATGGTCAAGAAATATGGATATAGACCAAATGGTGGACAGTTACGGAAATATTTCGGGAGATTTTATGAATTTCGGTTATCTCATGTTGAAGCCTTTTCAGCTTAATGTTGAAAAATATTACAATTTCATAAAAACCGTAAATACCATTGATGATATTAAAAATTTCATGAGAATGGAAAAATGGATTTTTGACAGTCCCGATCAAGCAGGTGAAACTTTTAGAAAATTTTTAAAAGACCTTTATCAGGAGAATAAACTGGTTAAAGGAACTTTTGAACTGGGTGGCAAAAAGGTAAACTTGAAAAATATTACAATGCCCATTTTAACAGTTTATGCGGAGCAGGATCACCTTGTTCCTCCCGCATCCACAAAACCTCTAAACGATTTGACAGGCTCGAAAGATAAAACAATGATATCATTTAAAGGCGGACATATAGGAATTTACGTAAGCTCCAAATCACAAAAAGAGCTTGCTCCAAGCGTAGGCAAATGGATTGCCGAAAGGTCAAAAAATTAAAAGAGGAGGTAAATAATGTCAGGAGAACTTTTTTTCAAAAACCTTAAGGATGTTTATTCAGTGTCTTTTGAAAATTTTAAGCTTGTTTCTCAACAGCAGAAAAAATTCGTTGAATTTTGGCTCGCTCAACAACCAGAGCCTTTTAAAACGAATATGAAAAAAGCTTTTGACGAATGGTGCTCAAACATTGACAAATCAATGAATGACTTTAAAGATGTTGTTTTCAAAGGCATTGATTACATGGAAGAAGCAATAAAAAAAAACAGTTAAAGCAAAAAGGAGGAAAACATGATTAACAATTTTAACTATTTTAAAAATTTAAAAGAGTTTTATAAATTCGCATTTGAAAATTTCAAATTTGTTTCTGAGCAGCAAAAAAATATGATGAATGTTTTTATTGATTCACAACCTGAGGCTTTTAAGGAAAATATACGTAAAGTTTATGAAGAGTGGAACAATAATGCTGAAAAGGCTTTGAAAGATTATCAGGATATGGTATTTAAAGGACTGGAATATTTGGAAGAGATGTATGACAACCTTGCCCAAAGCGGCAAAAAATAGCTTTATTTCTTTGCGGGAAAGGGGTATTTAACCCTTTTCCCAAGAAATCATACTTTGAAAGAGGTTTGGAATGGACAAAAATTTTTTTAACGTAAATCCTTTTTTCCCCGCCGCCAATATTAACGATTTAAAAAATTACATGGAAAAAGCTTTTAATATTTTAACAATGGATATTAACAAGCCTGAGGAAGTTTCAAAACGGTTAAATGAAAATTTCAAAAATATTTTTCTTGATAAAAAGTTAAAGGATTACTATTCCAAAATTTATTCGGATATTTTTAAAAGTTTTTTTGACGACTACAACGAATTTGTCGAATACCTTACGGATCTCTTTCAAAGATACATTCTTTTTGCCGATACACTTAGAAAACGTGCAAACATAATGCTTGACCACTATAAACAGGGAATGCCTCCGCTGATACATTTCAAATATGAAGAAGTTATTGACGCCAGAGGATTCGAGTCACCTGCAAATTACATTTTGCTAAAAATAATTCCTCCTGAAGGAGTCACCATTGACCCGAAAAAACGTCCTATTATGATTTTCGACCCGAGAGCCGGTCACGGACCCGGCATAGGAGCGTTCAAGAAAGATTCGGAAGCTGGCATTGCAATGCAGGAAGGTCATCAATGCTATCTTGTCGGATTTTTTCCCGAACCTTGCAAAAATCAAACTTTGGATGATGTAGGTAATGCTTTGCTTACCTTTATTGACGTTATGCACGATTTGCATCCTGATAATCCTCCTGTAATATATGCTAACTGTCAGGCAGGATGGATGGTTACAATGATTGCCGCTTCAAAGCCGGAGCTTACAGGTCCCATTGTAATTAACGGCACCCCCATTTCATACTGGGCGGGAAGAGATATGGTTAATCCCATGAGAGTTGCAGGTGGTTTAACCGGAGGAGTTTGGAGCAACATGTTCCTTTCCGACCTCGGCAACGGTAAATTTGACGGAGCGTGGCTTGTGCTGAATTTTGAAATGTTAAATCCTGCAAATACGTTTTGGAAAAAAGAATTCAGCGTTTTCCACAATATTGACAAAGAGGAGCAACGATATCTCGATTTTGAAAGATGGTGGACAGGTTTTTACTTTTTTAACGAAGAAGAAATAGTTGCCATTGTTAACAATTTATTTATAGGAAACAAACTGGAAAAGGGAGAAATGTTGGACCCTTACGGCAATGTAATTGACCTGAGAAACATAAAAGAACCGCTTATTATTTTCGCTTCGGAAGGGGATAACATTTCTCCGCCTGAGCAAGGTTTGCAATGGATATGCGAGGTCTACAACTCAACGGAAGAATTAAAGAAACACGGACAGAGAATAATCTATCTTATTCACCCCAATATAGGTCATCTCGGCATTTTTGTTTCCGGAAAAGTAGCAAACAGAGAACATAGAGCAATAATTGAAAATATAGAAAAAATCAGAGACTTGGAGCCGGGGTTATACCAGATGAAAATAGTGGCTGAAACAGGTGATAAAAATCCGGAAGAAGCACAGTTTGAAGTTGATTTTATCGAAAGAGACATTCAAGATATTAAACTTGACTATGAGAAAGAAGATTTCGAATATGTAAAATTTATCTCCAAGGCTAACAAATATTTTTACGAAAACTATGTGAGACCGTTTATAAAACCTTTGGTTACTGAGCAAAGTGCGGAAATTATGAAATGGATGCATCCTGACAGATTTTTCAGAGTAATTTTCTCTGATACAATTAATCCCTGGATGAAATATTTTGAATATGCCGCAGCTTATGTTAGAGAAAACAGAATTTCGCCGGATGAAAAAAGCTTTTTTAAAATTTCGGAGCAGAAGTTTTCAAACAATATTGAAACTTTTCTTGATTCTTACAGAGAACTTAGGGACAATTACGCAGAGTGGCTTTTTAAATCTTTGTATATGAACAAGGATGCCAATTCAAAATCTGAGAAAACAGATTAAACATATAGGGTATCCTGCCTTTGCACTCTTAAATATGGACATTAAAGTAAAAATAATCAGAAAAAAAGTAAAAAACCTTACATTGAGAATCAATGCAGACTGTCAACCTGTATTAACGGTTCCTTTTTTTACACCTTCAAAAACAATAGAAGCCTTTCTAAAGCACAAAAAAGAGTGGCTCAAGAAAAAAATTAATTTTTTTTACTTACAAAATGTCAAGAATTTGAAAAATTTGGAAAACGGAGGAAATTTTCATTATCTGGGGAAAATTTTTCAAGTAAAAATCATTAGGAGCAATACGAATTTCGTGCAAATAGAAAACGGATTTTGTTGTATTTTTGTAACGGAGGACAGTTTTGAACTAAAGGAAAAATTAACTGACAACTGGTATTATGAAAAAGCAAAAGAGCTTTTTCCTGAAATAGTGGAAAAATTCACTCCTCTTATTGGTAAAAAGGTTAATGTGCTTAGAATCAAAAAAATGAAAACAAGGTGGGGAAGCTGCAATTCGCAAAAGCAATACATAAATCTAAATCAGAATCTTATAAAAAAAGATTTGAAATGTATTGAAATGGTAATTTTTCACGAGCTCGTTCATCTGCTTTATCCCAATCACGGACAAGAGTTTTATTCTTTTCTCGGCAAATATATGCCTGACTGGAAAAAAAGAAAGGAAATGCTAAAAGTATAAAAATTTAATAACAATGATTTTTCCAATCATTTTTTCTCCCTGCTTGACACAAAATTTTGAACACTCCATATAAAGTTTTTTAAAAGGGGTTATATTTGCATAAAAGCTGTTATTTTGAGGGCGTTAGCCCGAAAAATCTCTTTTCCAAGGTTGTTTTTGTATAATATAAGACCTTTGCACAGTGTTTTTAACTATTGCTAAAATTTTGCTACTTTTTATTGTGTAAAGGTCTTAATATAATTTTTCGCTTTAAATGACAATTGTGAAATTGTAGTTATTCGTTATTAGAGTTTTCTTATCAAAAAATAAAAAGAGCCGATTGCTCGGCTCTTTTTATTTTTTGCGCTCAATTTTTAACTTTTCTTTGGTGTTATCAACACTGATAACAACCTTATCTCCTGGTTTAATTGTCCCTGAAATTATAGCTTTTGACAATTCATTCTCAATATATCTCTGAATTGCTCTTTTTAAGGGACGTGCACCGAAATGCGCATCGTAGCCCACATTGCAAATAAAATCTTCCGCATCTTCGGTTAATTCCACAACAATGTCGTTATCTGCAAGCCTTCTGTTTAACTGCTCTATCTGGAGTTTTAATATGGCTTTTATATTTTGTTTAGACAATGCGTGAAACACCACTATTTCATCCACTCTGTTAAGAAATTCCGGTTTGAAATAGTTAAACAGCATACTTTGCACTGTTTTTTTCAATTCTTCAAAGTTGTCGTGAGGTTTGTAATTCAAAATAGTTTCACTTCCCACGTTTGAAGTCATGATTATTACGGTATTTTTAAAATCCACAGTTCTGCCGTGAGAATCCGTTAATCTTCCGTCATCAAGAATCTGGAGCAATATGTTAAACACATCGGAATGAGCTTTTTCTATTTCATCGAGAAGGATTACCGAATAAGGTTTTCTTCTCACAGCTTCGGTTAATTGACCTCCTTCTTCATATCCCACGTATCCCGGAGGTGCGCCTATTAACTTTGCCACAGTATGTTTTTCCATATATTCACTCATATCAAGCCTAATCATACTGTTTTCATCGTCAAAAAGATTTTCTGCCAATGCTTTGGCAAGTTCCGTTTTACCCACACCTGTGGGGCCTAAAAAGATAAAGCTTCCAATTGGTCTCGAAGGGTCTTTCAATCCTGCACGAGCTCTTAAAATCGCTTGGGATACTGCTGTTACAGCCTCATCTTGTCCTATTACCCTTTTATGCAAATGCTCTTCCAATTTCAAAAGCTTTTGCTTTTCTCCTTCAAGCAATTTTGCTACTGGGATACCTGTCCATCTGCTTAAAACAAGGGCTATGTCATCTTCGTCAACCTCTTCTTTCAATAATTTTCCGCCTGTCTCTTCTTTTGCAGCTTCTTTTTCTTTCTCTTGCAGCTTTACCTCAAGTTCTCTCAGTTTTCCGTATTTAAGCTGAGCCGCTTTATTTAAATCATATTCTCGTTCCGCAATTTCTATTTCCCGTTTGGTTTCTTCTATCTCTTTTTTAATATCTCTTATTTCCCTGATAATCTCTTTTTCCATTCTCCATTGTGTTTCAAGACGATTTTTCTTTTCTCTCAAGTCCGCAAGCTCTTTATTTATAATCTCAAGTCTTTTCAAAGAACCTTCGTCTTTCTCTTTTTTCAATGCCTCAGACTCAATCTCCAACTGCATAACTTTTCTGGTGATTTCGTCAAGCTCCGTGGGCATTGAGTCTATTTCGGTTCTAAGTCTTGCCGCTGCCTCATCAACCAAATCAATTGCTTTGTCGGGAAGAAACCTGTCGCTTATGTATCTGTGACTTAAAACCGAAGCAGCAACTATTGCCGAATCTTTTATTCTTACACCGTGATGATTTTCATATCTTTCCCTTAATCCCCTCAATATCGAGATGGTATCTTCAACGCTTGGTTCCGATACAATCACAGGTTGGAACCTTCTTTCAAGAGCAGCATCTTTTTCTATATATTTTTTATATTCATTTAACGTGGTTGCACCTATGCAGTGTAACTCGCCCCTTGCAAGCATGGGTTTCAAAAGATTTCCAGCATCCATAGCTCCTTCTGTTGCACCTGCACCTACAACAGTGTGCAATTCGTCAATAAAAAGAATAACTCTTCCCTCTGATTTTTGCACTTCCTTTAATACTGCTTTCAATCTTTCTTCAAATTCACCCCTGAATTTAGCACCAGCGATTAAAGCTCCCATGTCAAGAGACAAGATTTCTTTATCTTTTAAGCCTTCAGGCACGTCCTTGTTGATTATTCTTTGTGCGAGTCCTTCCACAATTGCAGTTTTACCCACACCGGGCTCACCTATTAAAACGGGGTTGTTCTTGGTTCTTCTTGACAGAACCTGAATCACTCTTCTAATCTCTTCGTCTCTCCCTATTACAGGGTCAAGCTTGCCTTGTTTGGCTTTTTCCGTTAAATTTATTGCAAATTTGTCAAGAGCATTCAATGTTGCTTCAGGATTCTGATTCATTACTTTTTCTCCTTTCCTCGCAGTTTTAACCGCTTCTTCGAAATTAGCGGCAGTAATATTATGTTTCTTTAAAATCTTTATTATATTGTCATTGGAGTCAAGCTCAAACAGTGCAAGAAAAATGGCGTCAACACTTAGAAATTCATCGCCGAATCTTCTCATAATGTTTTCAGCATTAACCAATAATCTGTTTAACCTGTTTGTAATGTAAATTTGTCCGTTATCAACTCCCGGTCCCGATACTGAAGGAATTTTGTCAATTTCTTTTTCCATATCGCTTTTTAACGAACCAACATCAATCCCCATGGAAGATAGTATTGTGGGAACAAGTCCGTTTTCTTGAGCGACAATTGAATAAGTAAGATGCTCCGCATCAACGCTTTGATGTCCTTTTGACAGTGCAAGTTTTTGAGCATCTTGCATAGCTTCAATTGATTTTTGTGTAAATTTATTTAAATCCATACTCCACCTCTCAAATATTTTTCAGTTTTTAATAAAATAGGAATGTTTTTTGCTTAGTAATAAAAATCAATGAAAAATTTTTTTTATTATGATAAATAGCAGTATGCTGAATTTAAAAGAAATAAGAAAACTGCCTTTTATTGAAAATATATCTTTTCCCTGTTCTTTGGAAATTTCCCGAAGCAAGAAGAATATTCAGCCCTTACTTGTTGCTGAAAACAAAGATAAAGAATTTTTTCTGATTGACGGATACAAAAGATACCGTTTCCTTGTTGAGGAAGGTATTGATGATTTTATCTGCGTAACCGTAAAAAAAATTGCAAATGAAAAATCCGAAGAACTTCTGTTGGAGCACGTGCAATACAACATTGAAAGAGGTTTCAACGATATTGAAGTTGCAAATCTCATTCTTTCTGCCGAAACGTTTTTCCCCCAATATCCGCTTTTGAAAAAAAAACTGTTTTCTCTTTTAAATTTAAAATTTTCAATGAATAATGAAAACAAATTTAAAAAGCTCGCCAATCTTTCCGAAAAATGCAAAAAAGCTTACATTGATAATTTCCTGCATAAAAACACCGGTTTGAGGCTTTCCGAGTTAAATGGAGAAGAGCAAGACATGATTTTGGAGTTATTTAAAAATCTCAGGCTAAACGGAAATAAGCAGAAAAACGTTTTTAATATGTTTTCAGATTTATCCAAAAGGCTGAATATTTCAATTTCCGAATTAATAAAGCGATTTTTCAAAAATTTTTTGTTACCGAATCTTTCAAATAACAACTATAAACTTTTTTTTGAAAAATTGCTTAAAATTCATAGCCCCGACTATTTTGAGTTTAATAAAAAATTTTTACTTTTTAAAAAGTTGTTAATGGGAAACGGACAGGGATTTAACCTTTTGAATCCGTCAAATTTTGAAGACACAAATTACAAGCTGGAAATTTTTTTCGAAAATATTGAAGAATTACAAAAAAAACTTGACTTTATTTGCGATAATCTTGAAAAATTAGAGAGAAAAAATGAATTTAAAGAATTATTTCAATAAGATATATATTCAAAAAGGTGCGGCATCATCATTAATGGCAAAGGAAACATTGAAAGATTTTTCGGAAATACCTTCAATGATTGTAGAAGAGCCTCCTTTTACGGAAACTTTGTCCCAAGGAAAAAAAATATTATACCTTACTGAAAACAAATCGTCTTTTTTGAAAAAATGTCCCGGCACCCCGAAATATATATGCTGCATGTATAATGTGCTTCATCTTGCGGAACATTGTCCTATGGATTGCAGTTATTGCATTTTGCAGGTTTATTTCAAAAATCCGTATTTAACGGTTTTTACAAATACAGACAAAATGCTTGCGGAGCTTGAGGTTGCTGAAAAAGGAAAAGAAATTGTTCGTGTGGGGAGCGGAGAGTTTACGGATAGTTTTGCACTTGCAAGTATAGGGAAATGGAATGAAATATTAATTCCTTTTTTTGCAAAAAGCAAAAATATGTTTCTTGAATTGAAAACCAAGGCAAATGACGATAATTTTCTGAAATTTAAAAATCATAACAGAAGGACAATAATATCTTTTTCTTTAAATACATTGTCCGTTCAAAAGCAGGAAGAGAAATTCAGCGCCACAATTGAAACAAGATTGAAAATAGCCAAAAAGGCATTTGAAAACGGTTTTATCAATTCATTCCATTTTGATCCGGTAATATATTATCCCGGCTACTCAAAAGATTATTCCGAAGTGATAAACATGCTTTTTGATTATGTGGATGAAAGCAATATTTGCTGGATAAGCATAGGTTCTTTAAGATTTATTCCTCTGTTAAAAGACATTGCTTCCGAAAGATTTAAAGATACAAAAATATATTCTCAGGAGTTTCATACCGGACTTGACGGTAAATTAAGATATTTTATTAAAAGAAGAGTCGAAATTTATAAGGATATAGTTAATGCAATAAGAAAAAGGAGTAAAAATACTCCTCTCTATTTTTGTATGGAAAGCAGCAGAGTTTGGAAAGCTGTTTTCGGTTATTCTCCGCTTAACAATTCGGAGCTTTCAGATTTTCTTGACGAATCTGTTAGACAAACTTACAAGAACCACTAATGGACAGCTTTCTCTATTTTCCCCGCTTTAATACATTTGGTGCAAACTTTCATTCTTTTAACTTCGCCGTCCAATTTTACCCTTACTGTTTGTAGGTTAGGAAGCCAACGTCTTTTAGTTTTGTTGTTGGCATGACTTACATTGTTACCTACAAGGGGTCCTTTTCCGCAAATATCGCACTTTTTAGCCATTGACAATACCCTCCGTATTTATTAATAGAATTTTAAGAGTGGCTACTTAACAGAATTAAAGTAAATTTTCAAGGAATTATTTTGAAAAAAATCAAATTTTTTTCAATCCTTTTCTCCTTTCTTATTATTTTATTGTTTGTTTTATTTTTCTCAAAAATTTACCAGTGCGGAAATTTGAAAAACAACAAAAATATTTTAAAAAAAATAGATGCAGTTGTTGTTTTAACGGGGAGTAAAGGGCGTATTTCCGAGGCGTTCAAATATATACATTATAAAAATGTGAAGTTTGTTATTATAAGCGGTGCAAATCCTCTGTCTTCAAAAAAAGACATATTATCTCATTATAAAAAGTATAAAAAATATTTCAATAAGGTTATTATAGAAAATTTATCAACCAACACAGTTGAAAATGCTTTGGAAGTTAAAAAAATATCAGATAACCTTAGTATAAAAAAATTTCTTTTGGTTACTTCGTGCACACATCTTCCGCGAACAAAATATATATTTCAAAAAATATTTTTAAAATCTAACATTACGATTTACTTTTGGAAATCAGAAGAAAACATAACGTTTCCCAAGATAATCAAAGAAGAATTAAAATATCTGTTTGATTTTTTCCTAATGTTTGCAGCACACTTACAGTAAACTGAGAACTTACTATAACCATTAATAAATTTTCTTGACTAAAAAAAAATAATGTTCTATATGTGATTATATTTTCGCAATAATCCAAAATTATTTAAAGGGGGGAATTATGGCAGAAATTTACAAAGATGTTTATCCTGTTCCAGAAAAGTTCAGAGAAAAGGCTTACATTAAAAGCAGAGAAGAGTATCAGAAAATGTATGAGGAGTCCATTAACAACTCTGACGAATTCTGGGCAAAGATAGCGGAAGAGTATGTTACTTGGTTTAAAAAATGGGATAAAGTTCAAGATTGGAAGTATAGCAAAGATGAAGTTTACATTAAATGGTTTTTAAACGGAAAGTTAAACGTCTCTTACAACTGCCTCGACAGACACCTTGACACAAGAGGCGACCAAACCGCATTAATCTGGGAAGGCAACGAGCCTACAGAAGACAAAAGCTTTACTTACAAAGAATTGTATGAGCAGGTTTGCAGATGTGCAAATGTTTTAAAATCTTACGGCGTTAAAAAAGGTGACAGAGTGGCGATTTATCTGCCTATGATTCCTGAACTCGTTATTTCAATGCTTGCATGTGCAAGAATCGGAGCGGTTCATTCAATTGTTTTCGGAGGATTCTCCGCAGAAGCCCTCGGAGACAGGATTAAAGACTGTGAAGCAAAAGTTCTCATAACTTGCAACGGCTACTACAGAGGTCAGAAGCAGCTCAATCAAAAGGCCAATGCGGACAAAGGCTTGGAAGGCTGCTCATCAATAGAAAAAGTTCTTGTTGTTCCGAGAGTTGACAGGGGCAAGCTTGAAGTTGACTGGACAGACGGAAGAGATTACTGGTGGGATGAAGAGCTTGGGAAAGCGGCTCCGGAATGTGGTTACGAAGAAATGGATGCCGAAGATCCTCTGTTCATACTTTACACATCAGGCTCAACTGGCAAACCGAAAGGTGTGCTTCATACCACAGGAGGTTATCTTGTATACGTAGCTTTCACTCATAAAATGATTTTCGATTATCATGACGGAGACGTTTATTTTTGCACCGCAGACATTGGATGGGTAACGGGTCACAGTTATATTACATACGGTCCTCTGTGCAACGGCGCAATATCGTTAATGTTCGAGGGAGTTCCCAATTATCCAGATTACGGAAGATTCTGGGATATTGTTGAAAAGCACAAAGTTAATATTTTCTATACAGCACCAACTGCTATAAGAGCCCTTATGGGAGCAGGTGATCAATGGGTTGACAGGAACAAACTTAAAACATTGCAACTCCTCGGAACAGTTGGAGAGCCCATTAACCCCGAAGCATGGAAATGGTATTTTGAAAAAGTGGGCGGAGGTGAATGTCCGATTGTTGATACATGGTGGCAGACAGAGACAGGAGGGATACTTATCACCGGATTGCCAGGTGCAATTGACATGAAACCCGGTATGGCAACAACTCCTTTCTTTGGCGTAGAGCCTACACTGGTTGACCCTCAATCTGGAGAAGAAGTTAAAGGAAAAGGGGAAGGAGCACTTGTTATTAAAAGACCTTGGCCCGGACAGATGAGGAGTGTTTACGGTGATCCCGAAAGATTCAGACAAACATATTTTGTTCAATATGACGGATACTATTTTGCAGGTGACGGTGCTGAAAGAGACGAAGACGGAGATTACAGAATAACGGGAAGAATAGACGACGTTATTAATGTATCAGGCCACAGAATGGGCACCGCTGAAGTGGAAAGTGCACTTGTTGAGCATGATAAAGTTGCCGAAGCCGCTGTTGTCGGCTGTCCTCATGACTTAAAAGGTCAGGGAATTTATGCTTACGTAATCCTTAAAGCAGGAGAGGAGCCTTCCGAAGAGCTTAAAAAAGAGCTTGTCCAGCTTGTAAGAAAGATTATCGGACCAATAGCTACTCCCGATTATATTCAGTTTGCTTCTGGACTTCCAAAAACACGTTCAGGTAAAATTATGAGAAGAATCTTAAGAAAGATAGCTGCAAACGAAGTTGACAAAAAAGCTCTCGGAGATACTTCAACTCTTGCAGATCCTTCTGTGGTGGATAATCTTATTGAAAACAGATTAAACAGATAGTTAATAGCAATAGCGATTTTAAAAAAAAAGCGGCTCAATTGAGCCGCTTTTTTTTTATTTGAAATAACATTTATAATATTTTAAAAACTTTGAACTAATAACTGTAAACTTTTTTAAGGGCTTTAGCTAAAAAATTTTTTGCACAAGGCTGTTTTTGTATAATTTGAGCATCAGTGTATATTCCACTGATGATTTTTGTTTATATAATATTTGATTTGATTTTTTTTGTAATTGCAAGTATATTAACCTAATATGAAAAATTTTGAAAATGAAATTGACCAGATGATTAAAGACGAAGAGGAATTAGCTGCACTAATAAAATTAGTGACATACATTTCCGAAAATCCTGATGAATTTGAAGCAAATGAAGAATATTTTGTAAAAATATTTGAAAAAATATCAAAACATACAGATAAAATCGAAAATGACATTCAATTAATTATGAGAAATTTTTCAGATATATTAAAAGAAAGTGCAGTTGCCATCACTGAGCTTTTTGAATTTATGTCTGAAGAAGAAAAAGAAAAAATAGCTGAAGAAACAAAAAAATTTAATGAAGCTATTGAAAAAGCAACAGAAAAATTTGATGAATTAAAAGATAGGGATGATAATACCAATGAAAGCATTATCATAAATAAATTCATCCTTATAATAATTCCTGAACTGACATTTATCTCTTCTATTTTTCACATATATGAAAAATATTTCGACAAACTTCCCTTTGAAAAAATGCCAAAAACATTCCCTGATGGAAAAAACTCCCTTTCCAAGAAAAAACAATTTGATATTGCAGATGATTTGCTTTTTATAGATGACTTGGAGGTATTGTAAAAACTATTTTTTAAAAATGAATAACGGATATAGACTATTGACAAAATCCTCATTTAACTTTGAACTAATATGATATACTTGCATTGATTAAAACATCAATACAAGCAAGTAGTTATATTTAATTTTAAAAATAGTTTACATTTCCTATATTTGGATGAATAGGAGGAAGCAAAAATGTTAATAATTACAGATGACCCACCCAAAAATAAAGAATTTTTAGAATTTAAGGAAAAATATTTTGAAAAATTCATTGAAGCAAATAATGGTGATACAATAAAAGCACATTATCAGTTAGTTTTGGCTTATAGAGCTTTAAAGGAAATTAAAAAAAAGGAAGAAAATAAAGATATTTAATTAGAATGTAATATAGTAATATAGATACCACATAACATCTGTATATGTTTATTACATATATACCACCGCATTGGCGGTATAAGAACAATTGTTTATATATTACTTGTAACAGAAAAGCAGAGAGTTCCTAACAGTGTGAACTCTCTAAATTTAATTCAAAAAACATGAAAGTCAAAGTTTATTTTTTCTCAAAGAATTTGTTCACATGCTGGATACCAAGCTCTAAATTTACAAAGAAAGTGTCCACTTATAAATGATTTTGCAAAGTATTTTAAGATGTTAGAGGTATAAAAAATTCCCAACTTAGTCTTTAATAACAACGAATAGACCATTTGAGGAATGGGGAAATATTTTTGGAGATGTAGTATTAGCATCAGCAATAATAGATAGGCTGG
>CAZLFW010000192.1:0-2882 GCA_964559045.1 uncultured bacterium | reverse complement strand
TTCTTGTAAAAAATTATTTTGCGGAGAATTTTCCGAATGCCTTTTTATTTCCAAAAAAAAATGCAGGTTTCCCGAACATGCGAGAGAATCAATGTCCGGCTTCGGAATAGATGTGGGAAAAATAGCTGAAAGAGCAGGGTGGAACAAAAGGGCACGCTAATATATTCGGTTTGGTATTGCTGATATGACTTAGAGCATTTTTATACAAAAACAACTAAATTAAGACCTTTGCAATCGTCTTTAGTGATGTTATAAATTTTTATTTAATATTAACAACTTATGTATTCTTTGGCTGTTTTGCTCCTTCAGAATGATCCCAAAAAAGTCATTCTCATATTCGTGTGCTGGCTGAGCAAAGCGAAGAATTCATTATAAATATTTGTTTTTACTTGCTTGTTTATTTGCTATAGCTTTTTGCAACTCTACTTTGTATAAATTTCTTGGAGTATGTTATAAATAGTTGTGTTAAAATGGCAATGTCTCTAAAAATTCCTTAAGAGTGATACAGGTAACACCTACGTTTATCATATCCTTAATGTTTGCCTCTGCTATTTCTTTTGTTGCCGCGGATGTTGCGTCGGTAACAACAGTTACATTGTAATTGTAGCTTATGCCGTCAAAAACAGTTGTTCTAATGCAGTTGGGGTATTGTGTGCCTGATACCACTATATCCGTGATATTTAAGCGTCTCAGAATAAAATCAAGCTCCGTGTTCATAAAAGCACTGAATCTCGGTTTGACTATTCTGTATTCACCTTGCAAAGGTTTCAGTTCATCCACAATTTCAGCACCTTTTGTGCCGGGGACAGCGTATTTCCTGTTATTTAGAAAATCGTTCAACCGGACATTCTCAATATCGCTTCCGTCTGCCCTGTATTCCCTGTAAATATGAAACACAGGAAGATTTTTCTCTCTGAAAAAATCAAGCAGTTTTTTTATTGTGGGTATTGTGGAATAAGCACCTGCAACGCAAACAGGTGCATCGGGCAATACAAAATCATTCTGCATGTCAATAATCAAAAGTGCAAATTTTTTCATAATTTAACTCCTTTTTTATTTTATGAATAGACGTATTCAGGTTCTATTTTAATAATTACAGAATCTATTTCTTTTATTTCCTGTTTGAGATTTTGCTTTATTTTTTCTATTTTTTCTTTATCAGCTTTAATGTTAATGTCAAAAACAACGTTAAATTTTTTCTCAGTTCCTATTAATTTCAAGTCGTGATACATTCTGTCCTCTATAATATTGTCAAGAAGAGTTTTAACTTTTTGGTAAAAAGGATGGTTGGTGTTAACAGGGTCCTGATGAACCACACATGTTGCATTATACCTTACACCAACTTTTTTTTCAACTTCATCGGCTATGTCATGGATTTCATTGGGGGACAGCGTATCAGGAAGTTCAATATGGAAAGATATGATATTTTTATCTCCGTAATTGTGAACAATTATATCGTGCACACCTTCAATATGCTCAAAAGACGTTGCTATCCTTTTTATATCTTCAATAATACGTTCCGACGGTTTTTCTCCCAAAAGAGGATTTACAGCTTTTTTTGCCATGTCAAATGCAATATACGCAATGTAGCAGGAAATGGCGCAACCTATTATCCCGTCTATTCTTGACAGTCCGAAACGGGATAATACAATTGAAACAATAACAAGCGCAGTGGCATAAACATCTGTTTTGTGATGGTGGGCGTCAGCTTTAAGCGCTATTGAATCAAGTTTTTTGCCGAGAATCATTGAATATTCCGATAGGAGTTCTTTGACGATTATGGTAATGATTATTACAATTAAAGTTATAACCGAAAATTTTACGGTAACAGGATTGAAAACTCGTATAATCGAGTCTTTTAAGAATTCAAAACTAATAATAAACAGCATAATTGCAACAATTAATGCAGCTATGTTTTCAGAGCGTGCATGGCCGAAAGGATGTTTTTCATCAGGCGGTTTTGAGGAATAGTGAAAGCCCGCAATAATTACAATTGAAGATAATGAATCTGATAAAGAATGAAATGCGTCGGTGATTAATGCAATGCTTTGAATGTAAACACCAATGATAATTTTCACAATAAAAAGCAGCACATTAACCAGACAACTGATAACACCTTCGTAAAATCCGGCTTTATGCTTTGTTTTCGCTTTAATAATGGTTTGTTCCGCTAATTTTTCAATAAATTTTAATTTCACAAATACTCCTTTAATTATTAAATTGAATATTTTTTATCTACATGTGCAACAAAAAGGAATCGAAGTTATATAATTTTCAACTTAAATAATATTTGCAATATTTGAACCTTTTTTAAATTTTAAACGTTGAAGTTAAACTATATTACCGAAACGGGATAACAATGTCAATCATTTCAATTAATGATAAATTATCAGATTTGAAAAAATATAATGAAATATACTTGAATTTTTTATTTTTTATTAGTAAATAAAAATAATAACTTCCTGAAAAGGAGGCACAGATGAAAAGATTTTTTATCTTAATCGCTTCAATTATTTTTTTCACGTCTGTCTCCTCATTTTCCGAAACAGTTTCCTTTAATATTGCCAAGGGTTGGAATTTAAAAAGCATTACTCTTGATTCCGTGTCTGTTAAAAATTTTGAGAACTATAATGTTACTTTATGGAAATGGAGCGGTGATAACTGGGAAATCTGGAGTTCAAACGATACGATTAAAGATATTGTGAAAAATTACGGTATCAAATCTTTTGAAAATATTTCCTCGGGAGAAGGGTTTTGGATTGATTCGAAAGAAGAAGCGGGTATTTCTCTTAAAGGCGAATTACCAACTGATAAAAATATTTCATATCATAAAGGTTGGAACCTTCTCGGGCTAAAAACAACAGAATCTTTTGATTTGAATG
>CAZLFW010000191.1:0-3631 GCA_964559045.1 uncultured bacterium | reverse complement strand
GTTCTTGTTAGCAATTTTATAAAACATAGAGGCGATGCAATTGCCGTTGTAGTCGGAGAAAATAAAGAAGCCGTAAAAAGGCAATTGACAAAATTGTTGTTCATATACAAGAGATTTCTCCTATTTTTTCAATTGAAGATGCTTTGGATAAAAATGCTCCTGTTATTAACTCTGAAATTTCCAAAGATAATATACTTCTCAAAGGAGAAATAAAAAAGGGGAATATGGAAGAAGCATTTGCAAATTGTAATGAAATTATAGAAGCTGAATTTGATTTGCCCATGCAGGAGCATGCCTTTCTTGAAACAGAGACTGGTTGGGCAATTTATAGCAATAATATTCTTACTGTTACAGTGTCCACTCAAACCCCTTTCAGAGATAGAGCGGAAGTTGCCGAAGCTTTGGGAATACCTGTTGATAATGTTAGAATTATTGCGCCTTACTGTGGCGGAGCTTTTGGCGGAAAGGACGGTATAACAGTTCAATCTTTTTTGGGGCTTGCAGCTTTACATTTTCCCGATACCCCTGTTAAAATTTTACTTGAAAGAGAGGAAAGTTTTCTTGCCGGAGTAAAAAGACACCCTGCAAAACTGTATTATAAACTTGGCTCAGATGCAGACGGGACACTTAAAGCTCTCTACGCAGACATTAAATATGACACAGGTCCTTACGATCATCTCGGCGGAGTTGTAATGGCACTTGGCATTGAACATGCAGGTGGTCCGTATAAAATTCCGAATACGGAAATAAAAGGAGAAGTTGTTTACACAAACAATCCCATTGCCGGTGCTTTCAGAGGTTTTGGCGTCCCTCAGGTTACTGCTGCTATTGAGCAGATTATTGATATGCTTGCTGAGAAACTTTCACTTTCTCCAATTGAAATAAGAAAAAGAAATATTATTAAAAAAGGAGATGTAAATTCTATAGGAGTCAGGATGCTCACCTCTGTTGGAATTGATGAGTGCCTTAATGTAGTTGAAAATCATGAGCTATGGGAAAATAGGGAACAATGGAAAAAAGATGCTGGTCTTTACAAAAAAAGAGGTGTGGGGATTGCCTGCGCAATTCATGGCATAGGATATGGACCGAAAGTCCCTGATATTGCAAATGCTAAAATAGAACTTACAGAAAGCGGGAAATTTAGAGTTTATTGTGGTGTTGTTGATATGGGACAAGGAAATATACCGACTTATCTCCAAATCGCAGGTAATATTTTAAATCAGGATATATCCGCAATGGAGCCTGTTTTACCTGATACTGACAAAACACTGCCTTCAGGCTCGTCTTCCGCCAGCAGAACAACCTTTACTTTTGGAAACGCATTAATAAAAGCGGCAAAAATTTTGAAAAAAAGAATATTGGAAAAAACAGCTGACCTTTTAATGGAAGAGAATATTAACAATTTGGACATTATACCTGAAAAAATCGTCCATTTTAAAAGCGGCAAAGAAATTTCTTTGTCACAAATTTCAAAATATTTAAGTGATAACGAAAGAATTGCAGTTGCAAGATATAGAATGCCCGTTAGTGCGGAAGACCCCACAAAAGATGAAGCTTTAAAATTACACGGGATTCCGCATTATATATTTTCTTTTGGCGTGCATCTTGCGGGAGTTGAGGTGGATACAATTACCGGTAATATCTCAGTTAAAAATTATCTTGTTGTTAGCGACTGCGGCCGTTTAATAAATCCGGATATTTTCACGCAGCAAATACACGGTGGAGTTGCACAAGGCATTGGTTACGGTCTCTTTGAAGAGATGATTGTAAAAAACGGTAAAATTTTAACCGAGGATTTTTCCACATATATTTTACCCACAGCACTTGATATTCCCGATATAAACTCCTTAACAGTTGAAAGACACGAATCAAACGGTCCTTTCGGTCTTAAAGGTGTGGGTGAAGTGGCAATAGACGCACCTCTTCCTGCAATTGCCAATGCTATCTGTGATGCGTGCGGCATTAGGATTAACACCTTTCCCGTAACATCCGAGAGGGTTATTCAAAAGCTGTTATAACAGGTGCAAATTTAAAATACGAATAAAGAGGAGAGTTAATTTGGAAATATCTTTTAATTTAAACGGTGTTGATGTTTGTTTTGATATTCCTTCCAACTTACGTGTAATTGACCTTTTAAGAGAGCATTTGAACCTTACGGGCACAAAGGAAGCCTGTGGTTCGGGAGAGTGCGGAGCATGCACAATTCTTTCGGACAATGTAAGCAAACTATCTTGTTTAATGCTTGCAGCGCAATTGCAAAACAGAAATATTATCACAATAGAAGGATTAGCAAATGGAGACACACTTCATCCTGTGCAAAAAGAATTTATAAAAAAAGGAGCTGTTCAATGCGGATTTTGCACTTCAGGAATGATACTTGCCGCTATTAATCTCTTAAATAAAAAAAACAATCCATCAAGAATAGAAATAAGAAGGGGAATTAGCGGCAACTTATGTCGTTGCACAGGATATCAGAAAATAGTTGACGCAATTGAATCTGTTAGCAAAAAATATCAAATTAATATCAATAGTAGTGTAAAATCTAATTCTAAGTCATTTAAAATTATAAATAAGTCTATATTAAAACAAGTTGGTAAAGTATTTTTGCCTAAAACTCTTACGGAACTCTGGGAAATTATGAAGAATAGCAATGCTGTAATTTATGCCGGCGGCACTGATGTTGTTACAAAGAGAAGAAAAGGGATAATTGATGCGAATAAAAGTTTGATTTGCATTGAAAGAATATTTGAATTACAAAAAATTGAAGAAAGAGAAAATGAAATTTTTATAGGTGCGGCAGCCACTCATACGAAAATAGCGGAAAATCCGATAATTAAAAAAAATTTTCCCGTTTTAACACAGGCTATAGAAGTGCTCGGTTCACCACCCATAAGAAACATGGGCACAATAGGTGGTAATATATGCACTGCATCTCCTGCCGGAGACACTCTGCCTCCTTTATTTGCGTTAAATGCCGAACTTGAAATTAGAAGCGAATCTTCAAGAAGAATTATTCCTATTAAGGAGTTTATTAAAGGTCCCGGAGTTGTTAGTTTGCAATGTAATGAAATACTTTACGGAATTATTATAAAAAAACAACCTGAATATAATTTTTCTTATTACGAAAAAGTAGGGCAAAGAAACGCTCTTTCAATATCAATTGCAGGAATAGCTATACTTGCTCGAATTTCAGAGAAAAAAATTATAGAAAAAATAAAAATAGCATGGGGAAGTGTGGCTCCCGGAATCGTTACTTCAAATGAAATTGAGGAAAAATTAGTTGGCAAAACATTAACGGAATCTGAGCTTAAATCAGTTTTTCCTTTAATAGAAAAAGTTGTTTCTCCTATTAATGACATAAGAGCAAGCAAAGAATACAGAAAAATTTTATCTAAAAATTTACTTATGAGATTATTGGAATTATCGTCTTAAGCAGCTTTCTACTTGAAATGACATTTCCGATATTTTTAATTTGTTATTATTAAAGCATCTTTCAACGTTGAACTATGAACTTTGAACATTGAACTTGTATTAAACGTTTCGGATATATATTTTAAATTGACAAACTAATATTTTATGTTAGGAAAATTAATGAACTTAAAACAGGGGCTGTTTAATAAAAATTTTATTT
>CAZLFW010000190.1:0-20966 GCA_964559045.1 uncultured bacterium | reverse complement strand
GCACTTAGATATCTTAAGTCAAAGAGAGACGAAAAATTCATATCTTTAATTACGGTTATCTCTGTTCTCGGAGTGGCTCTCGGAGTAACAACCCTTATAATTGTGATATCTGTAATGAACGGGTTTGAAAATCAGTTGAGGAACAAAATTTTAGGAGTTAACGCCCATATTGTTGTTAATAAACTTGGTGAGGATATTAGTGATATAACGCCGTTAATTGAGAAAATAAAAACCGTTAAAGGTGTTGATGGAGTGACTCCTTTCATATACAGACAAGCTATGTTGTCATCTGCAAGTTCTGTTTCCGGTGTAATAGTTAGAGGAGTTGATTTGAATTTTGATAAAAATGTTACTGTGTTTACAAAATCGGTTATAAAAGGCAGTGTTAATTGCCTGTCCGATAAAAACGTTAATTTTATTATAATTGGTAAAGAGCTTGCAAAACTTCTTGCAGTTGGAATAGGGGACAGTATTAACATGGTGTCTCCTTTCGGAAGAATGACCCCCATGGGAATGATTCCTAAAATGAAAAAATTCAAAATAGGTGGAATTTTTACAACAGGAATGTATGATTACGATTCAGGATTATGCTACATATCCATGAGTGCTGCACAGAAATTTTTCAATATGGGCAAAACGGTAACCGGTTTGGAAGTAAAAGTTAAAGATATTTACAAAGCTTCTGCAATAGCTGAAAAAATAAAAGTGAAACTTAAATACCCTTATTGGGTGAGAGATTGGATGGAAATGAATAAAAACCTGTTTTCAGCCTTAAAGTTGGAGCAGGTAACAATGTTTATCATTTTAACTTTGATTATTTTTGTTGCAGCTTTTAACATTGCAAGCACTTTAATTATGATGGTAATGGAGAAAAACAGAGATATAGCTATTTTAAAAGCAATTGGCGCCAAAAGCAAAGACATTATGCACATTTTTATTTATGAGGGGTTGATTATTGGTGTTTTAGGAACAATTTCAGGAGCAGTGCTTGGTATTTTAATATGTTTGCTTTTGAAAAAATATCAGTTTATTTCACTTCCTAAAGATGTTTATTATATTTCCACTTTACCTGTTGAGTTAAATGTGCTAAAAATATCAATAATAGTTTTATCGTCAATAGTAATATGTTTTATTGCAACTATTTATCCTGCTTGGCAGGCATCAAAGCTTAAACCATCCCAAATTTTGAGGTATGAGTAAATGCTTAAAAAGACATACGGTTTTAAATTAAAAGGGGAAAAAGATTATTTAAGAGAACTTACTTTTAATCCGGATAACGTTCATACATTACTCAGACTTGCAGATATATACGTTAGAAAAAAGAAAATTGAGAAAGCTCTGGAGGCTTATAAGTCGGCTGCTGATAAATTGGTTTTGGTGGGGAAAACTCACGGTGCAAATGCAATATACAAACTTATTTATAAAATAAATCCTCAATGGGGAAATATAGCGGAAATAGTGAAAGGCACCGGAGACACTGCTCTTAAAGTTGAATTAAAAGAGTTCAGGCTTGAAGATATTAAAAATTTCGTTGCAAAGGTTGAGTTGTTTCAAGGTTTGTCAGATAAAGAGATAGATTCCATATGCAGCACCGTTAATATTAGGAAATTTTTCCCAGGTGACGTTATTATAAAACAGGGTGAAGAGGGAGATTCCATTTTTATCGTTCTGCAAGGTTCTGTAAGGGTTTATTTTGACGATGAAATAGGCAAGGTTGTGGAGCTTGCTTATCTCACTCAAGGTGATTTTTTCGGTGAAATGGGTTTTATGGGGAGCAAAAAAAGGAGAGCTTCTGTTGCGTCTATTGATGAATCTGTTTTGTTGGAGCTTTCAAAAGAGAAAGTTGACAAACTAATAGAAACATATCCGGAGATTGAAAAAACTTTGTTGAAATATTATCATGAAAGAATTCTGGATTTGGTAATAGCCACAACTCCGGTATTTTCACCTCTTGAAGCAAATGTGAGAAAAGAGCTGGTTAGCAAGTTCAAGTTAAAGAAATTTCCCGCAGGCACAACCATTATCAAAGAAGGCGATGTAAGCGATTCCATGTATGTGATTAAATCGGGGACGGTTAAAGTATGCAAAGTAAAAGAAGGAGTTGTTGCAGAGATAGCAAAATTGGAATCAAGCGATTTTTTCGGAGAAATAGGGCTGATAACAGGTCAGAAAAGAACAGCGGATATTATAGCTGAAACAGATGTTGAGCTCATGGAATTGGACAAAAAAGATATTGACTTTATTATTACGAGATATCCTGAGATTTTGAATTTGCTGAGAGATTACATTAAAGATAGAACAAGTGATACTTTCTCAAAACTTATGGAGCTTAAAAGATTATCATCCAAAAAAGGTTTGGTTTAATTGTCTGCACTTTTGGAAGTTAAAAATATATATAAAGATTTTTACAAAGATAATAAAGTTATAAAAGTTCTATCTAATATTAACTTAAAAATAGAGGAGTGTGAAAAAGTTGCAATAGTTGGAAGATCGGGAGCTGGTAAAACTACTTTGCTTCATTTGCTCGGGACATTGGAGTCTCCCACTTCGGGGAATATTATTTTTGACGGTATTGACATTACAAATCTTGCTGAAGACGAATTAGCTGCATTTCGAGTTAACCGAATAGGTTTTGTCTTTCAATTTCACTATCTTATCAACGAATTTTCAGCATTTGAAAATGTAATTATTCCCGCTGTTATAAACGGAGAGAAAAATATCGCTCATGTTAGGGAAAGAGCTGATTATTTGTTAAATAAATTAGGATTGTTTCAAAGAAAAACTCACAGACCTTCGGAGCTTTCTGGAGGAGAGCAGCAGAGACTGGCTATTGCAAGAGCTTTGATAAATACTCCCAAAATATTAATGGCTGATGAGCCCACAGGTAATTTAGATACCAAAACAACGGAAACCACTTTTGAATTGCTTGAGAAACTACACGAAGAGATTGGTATGACAATTCTAATGGTTACTCACAATCATGAAATTGCCGAAAAACTGCACAGGAGGATAATACTTGAAGACGGTGAGATTATTAACTAAAGTTTGTTTTTACATTGTTTTTTTACTTTTAATTTTAAATTCCGTTCTTTTTTGTGCTGAAAATAACAGAATATATAAAGTTAATATAATAGGAAACGAGAGAATAGAGAAAGATGCCATTTATCCTTTTATTTCTACCAAACCGGGAGATTCTTTCAATGATGCCAATATTAAAAAGGATATAGAAGCTATATACAGAATGGGTTTTTTTGAAAATGTGCTGGTAAATTACAATAAAACGGATAAAGGTGTGGAAATAACTTTTATAGTTTTTGAAAAACCTTATGTTAAAATGGTTTATTTCAAAGGTATAAAAAAACTGAAAAAAGCTGATGTTACAAAAGACCTGAAAACCAAATCCTTTACCATTTTAAACGAAGACAATATTAAGCAGGATGCTGACAAAATAAGAGATAATTATCAGGAAAAAGGATATTACGGGGTTAAGGTAACATATCAAATTACAAAGCCGGTTAATCACAAAGTTACCGTTACTTTTAACATTATAGAAGGGAAAAAATCAAAAATAGACAATGTGAAATTTATTGGAAACAAGCATATAAGCAGCAGAACAATAAGAAAATCCATTTACACTCGCGAATACAGTTGGTGGCTGTCTTGGATGACGGGAACCGGTTATTTAAAGAAATCGGAGCTTGACAAGGATGTTAAAAGAATAGAAAATCTTTACCATACCAACGGTTATGTGAGAGTAAAAGTTTTTGAGCCTGTTGTTAAATTAAAAGATAACGGAAAGTATCTTGACGTAATTTTTAAAATTGAAGAAGGTAAGGTTTACAAGTTCGGGAAAATAGACGTGGTAGACAAAGATCTTTCTGAAAAAAAATACAAATGGCTTTTAAAACATTTGAGATGTAAAAAAGGAAAGCATTTTAACAATATGTCAATACATAAAGATATTAACTCATTAACTGATTATTATGCGGATATGGGATATGCTTTTGCAGATATTTCACCGAAAAGTCTTATTTTTGATGATAATCTTACTGTTAACGTAACTTTTTTCGTAGACAGGGGAAATCTTTTTAAATTCAGGGATATTTCAATAGAAGGGAACACTTATACAAGAGATAAGGTGATAAGAAGGGAATTGAGATTTTACGAGCAGGACAATTACACATCAAGCGGTTTGAAAAGAAGCAGAGGGAATTTGAAAAGAACGGGGTATTTCAGTGAAGTTGACATTACCACCAAAAAAGTTTCAGACAATGAAATAGATGCTAAGGTTTCGGTAAAAGAGACTCCCACTGGGTCTTTAAGTTTCGGAGGCGGTTACAGTTCATCGGAATCTTTTATTTTAACAGGTCAAATCTCCCAAAACAATCTTTTTGGCAAAGGTTACAAGTTAAAATTGGATGCTGCTTTAAGCGGTATTACCCAAAGGTATAACATAAGTTTCACCGACCCTGCAATTCTTGACACAGATTTAAGTTTTGGAGTTTCATTCTTTAACATTGATTACGAATACGATAATTACGATACTTTGAAAAAGGGTTTTGGATTGACTTTGGGCAAACGTGTAACAGATTTTGTGCGTTGGGATGCCAATTATTACTATGAAACCGTTAAAGTTTACAATGTGGACGATGATGCAGCAGATTACATTAAAGACGAAGAAGGTAAAACCTCCATAAGCTCCCTTGGTTTTTCCATTTCAAAAGATACGAGAGACGATTATTATTATCCTATGGAGGGTGTAAAACAGAGGATTTATGCTGAAATTAACGGTTCTTTCTTGGGTGGGGACGAAGATTTTTACAAAATAATAGCTCAAAGTGTTTGGTTTGTTCCGTTGAGCAGAAAAAATAAAGTTGTATTTGATTTTAGAGCTAAAATAGGTTATATCGGCGAGATTGGCGGAAGCACAATACCTGCTTGGGAAAGATTTTATGTAGGAGGTATTGATTCAATTAGAGGTTTTAAACACGGAGAAGCAGGTCCCCGTGACGAGAGCAATGACGTTAAAGGCGGGACAAAAGAGATAGTTACAAATACGGAGATAAATTTTCCTATTGTAAGGGATATAGGTGTTAACGGAGTTGTATTTTTTGACATGGGAAGGGCTTTTGACAAAGACGAGTCAATAAGTCTTGATTTGAGAAAAAGTGTGGGAGTTGGATTAAGATGGCGTTCCCCTTTTGGATTAATCAGAATAGAATGGGGATACAATTTATCACCTAAATATGATGAAAAAAGTTCTGTATGGGGATTCTCCATGGGAACAATGTTTTAAATAAATATATTATTAGGAGGAAATTAGGTTATGAAAAAAACGGTTTTGTATTTTGCGGTTATCTTAATGTTGGCATTTTCGGTAAATGTATTTGCCGAAGTAAAAGTGGGAATCTTTGATATGCAGGAAGTTATGGTTAAATCATTGGCAGGTGAGAATGTTAAAAAAACTTTACAGCAAAAAAAAGAATATTACACAAAAGAGATAAAGAAAAAGGAAGCTTCGTTGAAAAATTTGCGTCAGGAGCTTGAGAAAAAGTCAATGATGATGTCTCAAGAGGCAAAAGATAAAGCTGAAAAAGATTATCAGAAAAAATTAAGAGATTTGAAGCTATACGCCTCTGATTCCGAAAATGATTTAAAAAATCTCTACAAAGAAAAGACTCAGATGCTGGTGCATAATATCCTCCTTTTTGCAAGGAAATTCGCTGAGAAGAACGGTTATACACTGGTTATTGAAAGGCAGGAAGGCGGAATTGTTTTTGCCGACAAAACAATAGACATAACAGATAAAATTTTACAGGGATTCAACGAAAACTACTTAAAAAATAAGAAATAAAGAGAGAACATGGAAGTTACATTACAGCAGCTTGCCCAAATTATAGGTGGCAATGTTTACGGCAATGTTAATGACAAAGTAAGTAATATCGCCACAATAGACAAAGCCGGCAAAGGTGATTTGACTTTTATTGCAAATAAAAAATATTTGAAATATCTGAAAAATACCGAAGCAACTGCAGTTATTATCGAAGAGCATGTAAAAGATGCAAAGGTTAATCAGATAGAGGTTGAAAATCCCTACTTAGCCTATGCTAAAATTTTAACTTTCTTTACAAGCTCAAAGCCTAACTTTTCCGGAATAAGCGAAAAAGCTCATGTTGAACAAAGTGTTAAATTTATTAAAAAAGAATCTGTTTCCGTGTATCCATTTGTCTATATAGGCGAAAATACCGAAATTGATGAAAATGTTATTTTGTTTCCCAATGTTTTCATTGGGAAAAACGTGAAAATAGGAAGTAATGTTACGGTTCATTCCGGTGTTTCCATTTACGATAATTCGGTTATCGGGAATAATGTTGTTATTCACAGTGGAAGCGTTATCGGTAGTGACGGATACGGATACGCTAAAGACGGAGACGAATATTTCGAAATACCGCAGGTAGGTAATGTTGTTATTGAAGATAATGTGGAAATAGGTGCTAATGTTACAATTGACAGAGGTGCCATAAACTCCACTGTTATTAGAAAAGGCGTAAAAATAGACAATTTGGTTCATATTGCACATAACGTTGAAATAGGAGAGCATAGTGCCATAGTTGCTCAGGTAGGTATTTCCGGAAGCAGTAAAATAGGGAAGCGTGTTATTCTTGCGGGACAAGTGGGAGTTGCGGGACATTTGAAAATAGGAGACGGAGTGAAGGTTGGTGCCCAAAGCGGCATAGGAAAAGATGTTAAAAATGATGAGATTATTTCAGGGTCTCCTGCTGTTGAGCATTCCAAGTGGTTGAAATGGGCGGTTTCTTACTATAAGCTCCCTGAATTACTTAGGAGAGTTAAAAAGTTAGAAAAAAAAATCGGAGAAAAGTAAAATGATTCCAATAAAAAAAATATTTGAAATATTGCCCCACAGATATCCTTTTTTACTGGTTGACAAGATTTTGGAAATAAATCTTGAGAAAAAATATATAAAAGGTTTAAAAAACGTTACTTTTAACGAGCATTTTTTTCAAGGGCATTTCCCTGGAATTCCCGTAATGCCCGGAGTTCTCATAGTGGAAGCAATGGCTCAAGCTGCGGGAATTTTGGCTATAAAATACGGTGAGCTTACACTTGATGATAAAATCGTATATTTTGCAGGGATTGACAAATGCAAATTCAGAAAACCTGTTCAACCAGGTGATAGTGTTATTTTGGAAGCAACGATTTTAAAACAGAGAGGTCCCATATGGAAGATGCAGGGAAAAGCTCTTGTTGAAAATTCTGTTGTTGCAGAAGCATTATTAACTGCTACCATTAGTGAAGTTCAGTAAAGGTTCGGAGGAAGTATATGGATATACATTCTACTGCCATTGTGGATTCAGCGGCTGAAATAGAAGAAGGAGTTCAAATTGACGCATTTGCCGTTATAAAAGGTAATGTTAAAATCAGAAAAGGGACAGTTGTGGGACATCATGCCTGCATTGAAGGACCAACGGAAATAGGCGAAAATAACAAAATTTTTCAGTTTGCTTCAATAGGTTCCCCTCCTCAGGATTTGAAATACAAAGGAGAGGATACAAAGCTAATTATCGGAGATGGCAATATTTTCAGAGAATTTGTAACAATTAACAGAGGCACCCCAACAGGTTTAGGAGTGACTACTATTGGCAACAGGAATTTTTTTATGGCGTATTCCCATGTTGCACATGACTGCATTGTTGAAGATGAAGTTGTTCTTGCAAACAATGCTACGCTTGCAGGTCATATTATTGTTCAAAAAAGGGCAATTATAGGTGGCTTAAGCGCTGTTCATCAATTTGCCCGAATAGGCTGCTATGCCATGATTGCAGGTAAAACAGGTATTGTTAAGGATGTGCCTCCGTATATGCTTGCTTCGGGACCGAGAGCTAAACTCTACGGTTTAAACTTAATAGGCCTTGAGAGAAACGGTTTTTCAAAAGAAGAGATAAAAGTTTTGAAAAAAGCATATAACCTGCTTTTCAAAAAGAAAGCAAAATTTTCAGAAGCTGTTGATCAAATATTGGAAAATTACGGCAATTATAACGTTATCCAGGTTTTACTCGAATTTTTAAACGGTTCGAAACGAGGAATAACCTTAGGTTAGAACATGCTGCCTCTTATAAAGCTCATTCTGCTCCTTGCCTTTATGATTTTTCTTATTTCAAGAAAGATTAAGGTGGGATATGTGCTTATGCTTGCTACAGCAGCAACAGAGGCGATTTTTTACATTCCCGTTGAAAAATTTGTTATTCCCGTGCTTTCCAGCACATTTACTCCAAAAACAATTACCATTGTGGTAATGATTTTTTCCATTCTCGTGTTAAGCAATTTTATGAAAGATAAAAAATTGCTTTCGGAATTAATTTCCAATTTATCTTCGTTTGTCAAAAGCAAAAAAATTCTTAATATCTGTCTTCCCGCTTTTATCGGTCTTTTGCCGATGCCTGGAGGTGCGCTTTTTTCGGCTCCTATGGTTGACGAAGGGCTTAAAGACACGGACTTTACAAAAGAAGAGAAGACTTATATTAATTATTGGTTCAGGCATATTTGGGAATATATACTGCCGTTGTATCCGGGAATTATTCTTACTTCCGGTATATTTGGAATTTCAAATAAGACTTTATTTTTTCTACATCTTCCTTTTACTGTTGCAATGATAGTTATAGGGTATTTTACCATTTTTTTTAACAGGGAAGTTAAAAGTCATTCATTAACGAAGCCTTCTTTTAAATCTTTAATAAATGTTTTAAAGTCGATTTCTCCTGTTTTGATTATACTTTGTTTATCAATTGTTTTTAATATTAATGTTGCCGTTTCAATGATTGTTACTTTAATTTTCTGTTTTATCATATTTAAAGCAGAGCCAAAAGATATTAAAAAATATTTGAAAAGTGCTCTTAACTTTGACATGCTTATAATGGTTCTTGGCATTTTTTATTTTAAGGAAGCTCTTGAAGTGACAGGTGCAATATCACTGCTCCCCTCAATATTTCATTCAGGCTCTTATTACACAATTTTAATGTTGATTTTTTTACCTTTTATTACAGGTTTGCTCACAGGAATCACCCTTGCCTATGTTGGAATTTCTTTCCCTATTCTATCAGTTTATATTGTTAACAGCCAAGGTTTAAATTTGAATTTTGAGATGCTTGCTTATATTTCCGGATTTTTGGGAGTATTGCTTTCTCCCGTTCATTTATGTTTGTTGCTTACAAACGAATATTTTGATTCTGAGCTTAAAAAGGTATACAAATACATTATAAAATCATCAATTGCGTTATTTATTTTTCTTTTGTGGATGTTTTGGTTAAAAATGAGAATTTTATAAAAAAGTGGGTAAGTGCTCCAACCCTGTTTTTTCATCCATTCCAAACATAATATTCATATTTTGGACAGCTTGTCCAGAGGCACCTTTGACAATATTGTCTATTACAGAAACAACTATGAGTTTTTTGCTATACTCGTTGTAATTTATACCTATAAAACAGTAATTTGAGGCTTTAACCATTGCAGTGGACGGGAATTTGCCCAACGGCAAAACTTTAATAAAGTGTTTCTCTTTGTATGTGTCAGTATACATATTGTAAATATCGTCAGTTGATTTTTCTTCATGTAAATCAATATAAACAGTGGATAAGATGCCTCTGTTTATAGGAAGCAGATGAGGAGTGAAAGTTACGTTTAAAGGCTTTCCGTAAATAATTGACAATTTTTCTTCTATTTCAGGCTCGTGTCTGTGACTTCCAACGGAGTAAGCGGAAAAAGAATCGTGAACTTCGGTGAAAATGGTTTTAAGGGAAGGATTTCTCCCTGCACCTGTTACACCTGACTTGGAATCCACAATAACATTATCATTTATTTTAATCCGCTCTTTTAATACAGGGTAGAGCGCAAGAATTGCACTTGTAGGATAGCAGCCGGGATTTGCTATTAATGAACTGTTTTTGATTTCATTGTAAAATATTTCAGGTAATCCGTAAACAGCTTGTTTGGCAATATCTTTTTCAGTGTGAGGAGCATACCATTTTTCATAAAGGGAAATATTGTCAAACCTGAAATCAGCACTTAAATCAATGACTTTTTTCCCTCTTTTTAGAAATTCGGAGCAAATTTTCATGGAAGCTTTATGAGGAAGAGCTGCAAAAACAACATCGTTGCCTTCTGATATTTTATCAATGTCCAAAGTTTCGAAATTAAGGTTTTTAATTGTGTTAAATGAGGGATATATTTGGTTTAACGGTGTATTTTCATTTTTACGAGAAATTATTGAAAGAGATTTAATTCCCTTATGAAGGGAAAGTATTCTGATAAGCTCAAATCCGGTGTAACCGGTTGCTCCTATAATGGCTGCTTTTATCTTCATTGTAAGAAAAAAGCGGGTATTATAAAATACCCGCACTGATATTTAGGAAAATAAAAATTATCTTTTTGAAAATTGAGGGCTTTTTCTTGCTTTCTTTTTGCCGTATTTTTTTCTTTCCACAACTCTCGGATCTCTTGTGAGAAAACCTGATTTTTTAAGAACAGGTCTCAAATCATTGCTGTATTCAACCAATGCTTTGGCTATTCCGTGTCTTATTGCTCCAGCCTGTCCCGATAAACCTCCTCCGTAAACATTGATTTTAAAATCAAATTTATCGGAAGTGTTTGTGGTCTCGAGAGGTTGTTTAATTATCATTTTAAGGGTTTCTCTCGGAATATAATCATTAAAACTTATTCCGTTTATAACGATTTCGCCTTTCCCCGGTTGCATCCAAACACGTGCAACAGCGTTTTTTCTTTTACCGGTTGCGTAAAATCTTGTAGCCATTTATCAAACTCCTTTATATTTCTAATTTTTCAGGCTTTTGAGCTGAATGAGGATGCTCGCTACCTTTATAAATTTTAAGTTTGTTTAGCATCTGTCTGCCGAGCTTGTTTTTAGGAAGCATACCTTTAACAGCTTTTCTGATAATTTCTTCAGGCTTTTTTTCTAATAATTTTTTTGCATTGATTTCTTTTAATCCGCCCATATATCCGGAATAGCTGTAATATATTTTATTGTCCAATTTTTTACCTGTGAATGTAACCTTTTCCGCATTAATAACAACCACAAAATCTCCCGTGTCAACATGCGGAGTGTATACAGGCTTGTTTTTACCTCTTAAAACAGTGGCTATTTTGGAAGCAAGCCGTCCGACAACCTGATTTTCAGCGTCCACTATAAGCCATTTTCTTTCTACTGTTTCTTTTTTTGCCATGAAAGTTTTCATCTGTTGCTCCTTAAATAAATGTAAATATTTAAAAATGGAGCATTCTGTTATTATAAACATAGTTAATTGTCAAGTATTTTTTCTCTTGTTTTTCAATGAAAAATATTATAGTGAACCTTATGCTTAAACAATTTAAGAAAATTTTTTCACTGCTTAATTACGCATATCCCGTAATACTCGGTTTATCGGTAAGTTTTTTTATTTCAAGTATATTTTACTATAAGTTTAACGTTATTACACCTGATGAAAATTCTTTTTCCAAGAGCGAAATTAGAAAAAATAAAAATTCAGTTGATATTGATTTTATTTTGAAAACAAATTTTTTCGGAATAAAAACCGAAGAGAAACCTGTTAATATTCCGGAAAAAGAGGTGGAAAAGCCTCTTCCGAAAAAAAATGAAGAGATTCTTGAAATTACCGATGAAAAGTTTAACGGTAAACTAATAGGAATCATTACAGGCAAAGAAAATCTTGCTCTTATTACTTTTAAAAACAAGTTTCTTCTTCTTAGATTAAATAAAAAGATTGATGACATAACTCTTAAAAAAATTTCCCCAAATGAAATTGTAGTAGCGTATCAAGGAAAGAATTATAAACTTGTGCTTAATGAAGACAAATATAGAAATTTGAAACAAAAAACATCTAAATCGGGGAAAAGCCACGGCGCAGTTAAAAGTGAAAAAATTAAAATTAAAAAAGGTGTTGCTGTTGCCCAGCTTAGAGATGTGAATAGGTTTATGAGAGATGTTGTTGTGTTTCCTTACTATAAAAATAAACAGTTTATAGGGTATAAAATTTCCAGAATCGCAAGAGGCTCTATCCTCAGGCGTGCAGGTTTGTTACCTGGAGATGTTCTTATACAGGTTAACGGAGAAAGTATAAAAAGCCCTCAAAAGTTAATGGCTATTTTTTCCAAAGTTAATGAATTAACCGCAATTAACCTTGATATTTTAAGAAAAGGAAATAAAAAGTCTATTTTTATAGAACTGGAGGAGTAATAATGAGGAAATTTTTTTATGTTTTGCTGTTCTTTTTCTCTTTTGCATTGATTTTATCGGCTCAAGATTACAGTGTAAATTTGAAAAATATAGAACTGAAAAATTTTGTAAAATTTGTATCCGAATTTACAAATACCAATATTGTCTACAAGGAGAACGAACTTCGCGGTAAAATTACAATAGATACTAAAACGGAGCTTACCAAAGACGATGTGATGAAAATTTTTTATTCTGTTTTAAGGGTGAATAATCTTGAAGCAATTAAGCATAAAAATTTTATTGAAATTATGAGAAAAGCTTATGTGAGAACCGTTAACGACAAATTCAGGAAGAATGTTAGAGACGGTGAGAGAATGGTTACAACTGTTCTTAAAGTAAATACCGTTGATGTTATGAGAGTTAAAGGGGTTTTTAATAAATTTAAATCGTATGTGGGACTTGTTGATGCAATAAAAAATATTAATGTCCTTGTTGTGAGAGATTTTGCAAATAGAATTGCAAAAATGCGAAAGATTCTTGCTGAGCTTGAATCTATTAACAGCAATTATATTATTGATGCTATGATTATTAAAAATGCAAAAGCTTCAAGTGTTGCCAGAAACATAACGAAATTTTTCAGCTCTCTCAAAAGAACAGATAAGATAGCAGTTCAGCCTGTTATTATTAGTGATGATTTTTCAAATACCATTATTGCTGCAGCTACAAAAGATGAGTTTAAAACAATTAGGTATCTTATTGAAAAAACAGATGTTGAAGATACTTTCGGTAATTTTACGCCAAAAGTTTATTATCTGAAAAATGCAACTGCCTCAGATGTTGAAAAGGTTTTGAACAGGGTTTTGTCGAGTGTCAGGACAGTTAAAGGAAAAGCAAGAATAATACGACCCAAAGTATCTTCGGACAAAGCTACCAATGCAATAATTGTAATAGGTGACAAAGATGTATACAAAAAAGCAGAATCACTTATTAGCAAACTTGATATTCCGAGAAAACAGGTTTATGTGGAAGCTCTTATTCTTGAAACAACTCTTGAAAAAGGCTCTCAATTCGGTGTTGAATGGTATGCAGGCGGGGGGAATAAAAATTTGGCTGGTGCAGCCACTTTTCAAACCACCGGTGCATTAGCATCTCTTCAAGGCTCTGTTATTGACGGAAATACTCCTAATTTTGGTAGTCTTCCCGGCGGTTTTAACCTTGGAATCCTCGGAGATGTTATTACTTATGAAGGAATTAAGTTTCCAACTCTCGGAATGCTTGTTAATTTTTTAAGAACAGCGTCAGGTATAAATATACTTTCCAATCCTCAAATACTTACTCTTGACAATGAAGAAGCCGAAGTTTTTGTGGGGGAAAACAGACCGTATCTTGTTAGCACAAAATACGATGCCAATAATAATCCTGTTCAAAATTTTGATTATAGAGACGTTGGGGTGAAATTAAAGATAACTCCTCATATTTCCAATGACAATACCATTACTTTAAATGTTTATACAGAAGTGAAAAAGCTTTCCTCTGCAGTTGCCACAACAACTACGGCTCCTATTACCCTTACAAGGCAAACCAAAACCAAAGTTAAATTAAAAAACAATTCCACAATGGTAATAAGCGGTTTAATAAAAGACGATTCTAATTCAACAAACAAAGCTGTTCCGTTTTTTTCAAGCATTCCCATTATAGGAGAGTTGTTTAAAAGCAGAGACGAGCAAAGTCAAAAAACAAACATGATGGTGTTTATTTCAGTGCATACAATTAGCAGTTTCAAAGAAGCAGAAGAATTAACCAAAAAGAAAAAAGCATACTCTGAGCAATACAGGAAAAATATTGAAAAATTGAAAAAACGGGATTTTTAAAAGAATGAAAGAAAGGCTTTTAAATGTCATTGAGAAAACAAGAAGCTGGAAATTAATTATTCACAACAATCCCGATCCTGATGCAATAGCCTCATCTTATGCTTTTTCATATTTATTGTCTAAGCTCGGAAAAAGAGCCGCCATTTATTACAGCGGAATCATAGGAAGAGCGGAAAATAAAGAAATGGTTAAGAGACTTGGGATACCTTTGAAAAATATCGACTCTTTAAAGCTGAAAGAGGGGATGAACATTGCAATGTTTGACTGTCAGCCCGGAGGAGGCAATCAGCCACTGGGGAAAAATATAATCCCAAAGATAGTGGTTGATCATCATTTTTTTAGAAACGATACCAAAAAAGCCCTTTTTTACGATGTAAGAGAGAACATAGGTAGTTCATCCACCATTGTGGCGCAATATATTAAGGATTTTGGGACAGAGCTTAACAATAAGATTGCAACTGCTCTTTATTACGGTATTAAAACTGATACGATGAATTTTACCAGAGATTTTACCAAAACTGACCTTGATATTTTAAACTTTATCATAGAAAAAGTATCTTTAAAAATAGTTGGAAAAATAGAAAATCCGCCTTTATCCAAAGAGTATTTTAAAAAACTGTGTCTCGGATTAAGCGGGGCGGAAATTGTGGGAGGTGCTTTAACTGCGGATTTGGGTAAAGTTTCATATCCTGATATTTGTGCTGAGATTGCAGACCTTGCCGTTAGAATGAGAGATGTAAAATGGGTGATTGTTTTTTCTTTTTTTAACGGATTTCTCTATTTTTCCATTAGAACCAAAAGCAGACAGAAAGTTGCAGGTAAAATAGCAGTTTCAATAGTTAAAAAAATAGGCTCAGGCGGAGGTCACGAAAATTCCGCCGGAGGAATGGTTAAAGTAGCAAATTTTGAAGATTACAACATGCTCAAATCGAAGCTTGCAGAAAAATTTTTTAAAAAGCTTAACGTAAATAATACCTCGGGAACAAAATTAATTTCAGATGCTTGAGTCTCGTCCCACTAAAATTAAAATTAAACTGAAAAATTTTAAACATAACGTAAATACAGTTAAAAGATTGCTGTCGCCGTCTGTTTCAATGCTTGCAGTTGTCAAAGCCAATGCATACGGTCACGGAAGTGTTGAAATTGCAAAAGTTTTGGAAAAAAACAATGTGGAGTTCTTAGGAGTTGCCTGCGGATACGAGGCGATGAATCTTTTTAAGCACAATATTAAGACCAGAATTTTGTCTCTCGGTAAGATTTACAGAGAGGATATTGAAATTGCGGAAAAGTATCCGTATTCTCTCACTGTTACATCAGTGGAGGATTTGAAAGAGCTTGCAAACTCCGGAAAAACATTTAACGTTCATTTAAAATTCGATACGGGAATGGGAAGGTGCGGTGTTTTTTCCGAAAAAGCGAAATTTTTTATTGACTTTTTAAATGGAAACAAAAATATAATTGTAGAAGGTGTTTTAACCCATTTTCCCGCTGCCGACAATAACGTGGAATTTACCAATAGTCAGATTGATAATTTCAAGGAAATTAAAGAAATTTTTTCTCAAAACGGATATAATGATATTTTTTGGCATTGTGCAAACAGCGACGGTATTTTGAATTTTGAACATTCACACTTTAATCTTGTTAGACCGGGGCTTGTTTTATACGGAAGTTATCATAATAAAAAAGTGAAGGAAAAATTGGGATTAAAGCCTGTTATGGAATTTATTTCAAAAGTTGTTGACATAAAAGAATTTGAAAAAGGGTGGTCAATAGGATACGGAAGAACTTACAAGGTTGAGAAAGACAGAATAAAAGCAGCATTAATTCCGGTTGGGTATGCCGACGGATATTCAAGAGCTTTGTCAAACAGGGGAAAAGTTCTTATAGACGGAAATCTTTGCAATGTTATCGGAAGAGTCAGCATGGATTGGATAGTTGCCGATATTACCGGAAGTGATGTTTCAATAGGAAGCAATGTAACTCTTTTCGGTGATGATTCATTGATTCTTGATGTGGATGATTTGGCTGTAACATTAAATACAATTTCTTATGAAATTTTATGTAATGTAGGAAAAAATTACAGAAAGGAAATAATTTTTGACATCAATAATTAATTCTTTTAAAACTCCGTTAGATATAGAAAATTTTAGCATATCACCAAAGATACTGTGTAAAGTTTTTTAAATTATATTTTTAACAAAACTTTAAAGGGAGGATGTATGAACTTATCTCACAGAGTTGCAAATCTCAAACCGTCGGCTACATTGGAAATAACCGCAAAAGCCAACAGTTTGAAAAAAGAAGGATTCGACGTTATAGGTTTCGGAGCAGGAGAACCTGATTTCGACACGCCTACGCATATTAAAGATGCGGCGATCAGAGCTATTAACGAAGGTAAAACCAAATACACTCCGGTCTCGGGAATTGTTGAACTTAGAGAAGCTGTGGCTGATATGTTCGGAAGAGATTACGGGGTTGAATTTTCATGTGATGAAATACTTGTTTCATGCGGAGGCAAACATTCTCTTTTTAACATATTCATGTCAGTTTTAAACAGAGGCGACGAAGTTATTATACAATCTCCGTATTGGGTGTCGTATCCTGCAATAGTGGAAATTTGCGGCGGTAAACCTGTAATAGTCGAAACTTCAAGTGATAGTAATTTTAAAATGAGCCCTGAGCAGATAAAAGAGAAACTTTCCGTAAAAACAAAAGCGATTATTTTAAACTCTCCTTCAAATCCCACAGGAGCTGCTTACAACAAAGACGAGATTAAAGAACTGGTTGAAACTGTTAAAGATAAAGATATTTTTATAATATCCGATGATATTTATTATAAAATCACTTATGACGATTTTGAATTTTATAATCCTCTTATGCTTTTTCCTGAATTAAAAGAGAAGATTATCATATCCAACGGTGTTTCCAAAACATACTCAATGACAGGGTGGAGAATAGGATTTACAGCAGCCGATAAAAAGATTATTTCTGCAATGTCAAAAGTGCAAGGGCAGTCTACCTCAAATCCCACTTCAATAGCTCAATATGCAGCACTTGAAGCTGTGTCAGGAAATCAATCTTTTATATCTTCAATGGTAGAAAAATTTAAAGAAAGAAGAGATTTTATAGTGGAAGAGCTTAATTCCGTTGAAGGTGTAAGGTGTAACAAACCTGAAGGTGCTTTTTACGTGTTTCCCGAGATATCCGGAGTGATGCAAAGAAAAGGTTTCCAAGGCTCCGCTGATTTTTCAAAAAAACTGCTTGAAGAAAAGCAGGTTGCAGTGGTTCCGGGTATTGCTTTTGGCAATGACAACCATATACGTATTTCTTATGCAACTTCATTTGAAAATATTAGAAAGGGAATTGAACGAATAAAAGATTTTTGTAAATAGAAAGCTTTGCACGGTAAAAAATAGCAAAATTTTATAAAATAAATATATATGTAAAAACAGGCAGTTATAATGGATTCTTCCCCTTCGCTTTGCTCAGGGTCAGAATGACTTTTTGAGGTCATTCTGAGGGAGTGAAATGACCGAAGAATCTATAAGTGTTTAATATTAAATAAAAAAATTACTGCATTAATAGAAATACCGTGCAAAGGTCTTAAATAAATTGTTAATTTTATAAAGAAACTACGAATTCAATTGAATCCGTAGTTTCTTCTTTAGGCTATTGATTATTTACAGTTTACTTTTAATATTAAAGCAGCTCCGGTATCTCCCGCTGCACATCCGGTAAATAGTCCGTATCCGCCTCCTTTAATAACAAGCTCTTCAATCATTTCTATAATTGTTCTTCCAGCAGTTGGACCTTGAGGGTGACCGAACACGAGAGAACTTCCGTAATTGTTCATATCTTCCCATTTAATGCCGAATTCTTTTGCAAAATATATATCGTTTACAGCAAAAGGATTGTGCGATTTAATTGCTTTCATGTCGGTTATTTTCAAGCCTGCTTTGTCCAGTGCCATTTGCGCCGCAGGCACAGGTGCTTTAGCCATACATCCTGTTGCAACTTTGGAATAACCGTATGAGATAAGTTGGATTTCAACGTTTTTATCTTCACTGAGCTCTGCTGCTTTATCTTTTGTAGTAACAATAATAAAGCAATTTCCGTCCGCAGGATGAGTCTGAGCTCCGAAACTGTGAACACCACCGGGAAGAACAGGCTTCAAGTTAACGAGGCTTTCTTTGGTTGAAGGAATTATGCCTTCGTCTTCTTCGAACTTAACCGTCTTTTTTTTGCTTATTTTTACTTCTATTGGGAAAAAGTATCTTTTTTGAAATTCCCTGTTGTTTTTCAACGCATCAGTGTATTGACTGTATCTCAGAACAGCCATTTCATCACACTCTTCCTTGGTTGCTCCGATTTCCTGAGCAACTTTTTCCGCTGTTTGAATCATTGCGTTTTTTGCAAAAGGGTCTCTGTTGAAATTGTCCATTAACCAGTTTTCATGAATAACTTCCCCTCCTGGTCCCAACGGGTTAGGCCAAACTATGTGAGGTCCGTTTGAACATCTGTCTGTCATGAGGTTTGCAACTGTTTCCATCATTCCGTTTTCAAGGCCAAGTGCAGCGTAATACAAACATGTTGTTGATGTGGAACAAGCCTGACTAACGTTGCATCCTGAAATATGCTCCGCTCCCATCATTGCCGCTGCCCATGGTGCCCCGTAAAAAGCTTGTTTTTGATGAATTGTGAATCCGAGATAGAGATAATCAAGGATTTTTGCGTCAATCTGTTTTGTTTCGAGCCATTTTTTTGCAGTTGCAGCTCCAATGACAACGGAATGCTCGTTTTGCAGAGTCATTTGCCATTTTGAAAAAGGTGTTGAGTAGTATCCCTTGTAAGGAATAAAAGATTTTGTAAACATAAATATCCTCCTTTTTTATTAATGAAAATTTATTCTCTTTTTTTCAAACATATTGTTTATTTTTGTTCGCTCCATGTTCCGTATCTTTTTCTAAGTTCTCTGTGGAGAATTTTACCTGTGCCGGTTCTCGGCATTTCTTCTTCGGCAATGAATTCTATGCTCTTAGGTATTTTATATCCTGCTATTTTTCCCCTTAAAAATTCTTTTAATTCGTTTTTTAACTCCTCGGTTTCCGTAAAATTATCATTTAAAATAATAACAGCTGTAACTTTTTCACCCCATTTTTTATCTGGAACTCCTATAACAGCAACATCTTTTACCGCTTCATGCGAGCCAATAACATTTTCCACTTCTGAAGGATATACATTTTCTCCTCCTGTTATAATCATGTTTTTCTTTCTGTCAACAAGATAATAGTAACCGTCTTCGTCTTTTCTTGCCATGTCTCCTGCACTGAAATACTCTCCTACAAAAGCTTCTTTTGTGGCTTCGGGGAGCTTCCAATACTCTTTGAAAAGCATTGGAGAATAAGAATAAAGCTCTCCAACTTCACCGTCAGGAACTTCATTTCCGTCGTCATCCAAAATTTTTATACGTCTTGTGCCTATTACTTCCCTTCCTATTGAGCCGAGCTTTGTAAACTGTTCGTCGGGTCTTAAAAGTGTAACAATGCCTGCTTCGGTGGAGCCGTAAGCCTCAAAAAGCTCCGAATTTTTGAAATATTCGAGAATGCCGAGTTTGGTGTCTTTTCTTGCTGGTGCTGACGAACATAAAAGTTTCCTTATTTTACTAACATCATATTTGTTTTTTACTTCGTCCGGGAGCGAAAGTATCATTATGTAATGAGTGGGAACAAGCGAAGTAAATGTAATGTTCTCATCGGACAATGTTTGTAAAAAATGTTTTGGGTCAAAACTTTTCATATTGTATATGCACACTCCGCCGTAGGTGTATGTGAAAACAAATGAGTAGAAAATGGAATTAATGTGGCACATTGGCATAACGAGTAAGCCTATGTCTTCTCTTCCGAACCCGAATTCATTCATGTTTATGAAATAGAAGGCGATTAAACTCTCATGAGTTCTGACAACTCCCTTAGGCTTTCCAGTTGTCCCCGAAGTATAAGTCATAACCCATGTATCTTCGTGAGTAACTTCCACCGGAGGTTCTTCGGAAGAAGATTTTGCAATAAGCTCTTCGTAATTTATAAAAGAATCTGGTGTGTTATTGTCACCGAAATAGATATAATTCTTTTTAAGGTCGTTGGAAAGATTTTCTCTGATTGAATTTGCTCCTTCAGCAAATTCGTTTTCAATTATAAAAGCTTTTGCTTCAGAATTTTGTAAAATATACTCGTATTCCGCAGGTGGCATTCTGAACATAATTGGAACCGCAACTATTCCTGATTTTGCGCATGCACCGTATATTTCCATCCACTCCACACAGTTGTAAGCGAGAATTGCAATTTTGTCACCTTTTTTCAAACCGAGAGAAAGCAGACCATTTGCAAGTTTGTTGCATCTTTCATTCCATTCTTTGAATGTCATTGAACGGTTCAAATCTTTTGCCCCCATTTTATCAGGGTATAAATATGCAGCCATTTTTAAAACTTCTCCAACATGCATCCATTTAGACATTGTATCCTCCTCATTTTTTATTATACGATGAATTAAATATTCAAAGACTTTTGCACAGTGTTTTTAACTGTTGCTAAAATTTTTATTAATATTAATAATTTATGGATTCTTCAGTCGCTACGCTCCTTCAGAATGACCCCAAAAAAGTCATTCTGAGCAAAGCGAAGAATCCATTGTAACTATTTGTTTTTACATGTATATATTTATTTTATAAAATTTTGCTATTTTTTACTGCGCAAAGTTTTTACTTAAATACAACTTTCGTTTTAAAATGGCAAATATATTTTTATTATGGGTATTCTGGGCAAGTGTGGAGTATAGTATCCCAAGTTGTCAAGACA
>CAZLFW010000189.1:0-5468 GCA_964559045.1 uncultured bacterium | reverse complement strand
GATAGTCGTTAGTATTTGTAGGGGCAATTCATGAATTGCCCGTATTGGATTTAGGTATTTAAAAATTTTGAATTATTAAAAGCTTTGCGCGGTAAAAAATATTTAAAAACTACAAAATGGACAAGCAAGTAAAAACAAATAGTTACAATGGATTCTTCCCCTTCGCTTTGCTCAGTGTCAGAATGACTTTTTGGGGGCATTCTGAGGGAGCGTAGCGACTGAAGAATCCATAAATTATTAATATTAAATGAAAAATTACTATATTAATAGAAATACCGTGCAAAGGTCTCCATCCATTTAATCATTTCAAATGAAAAACTGTATTTATTGGCAAATATAAACTCTTTTAAAAAATTTACTGTCTGTTCTTAAATTTGTTTTTTTCTAACTTCCAGTTAAAATAAATTAACTTGACTTAAATTAAAATTTTACTATGTTACCTAAAAAATAAGCTTGATTGTCAAAGGAGCGGATAATGATAGATATTGAAAAAATTAATGCTCAGGTAATGAGCTGCCAGCCTATTCTCAAACTTTTTTTTCAGGAAATGCACAAAGTTATTTACGGTCAGGAAAATTTGATTAAAAAGTTGCTTCTTTCATTTCTCACAGACGGCCACGTGCTTCTCGAAGGTGTTCCCGGTTTGGCTAAAACAAAGACAGCTGCAACTTTTTCAAAAATATTGGACTTGAAATTTCAGCGTGTGCAGTTTACTCCTGACCTGCTTCCGGGAGATATTGTGGGCACTCAAATTTACAATCCTAAAAACATGGAATTTGAAGTTAAAAAAGGTCCTGTTTTTGCAAATTTTATTTTAGCTGATGAAATTAACAGGTCTCCCGCTAAAGTGCAAAGCGCTTTGCTTGAGGCAATGCAGGAAAAACAGGTTACAATAGGAGACATGACTTTTAAATTGGATTTACCTTTTTTTGTTGTTGCCACTCAAAATCCTCTGGAGCAGGAAGGTGTTTATCCTTTGCCTGAAGCTCAAATGGACAGGTTTATGTTTAAAATAATAGTTGATTATCCTGACAAAGCGGAAGAAAAAGAGATAATGAAAAACCATGCTTTTGAAAAAGATGCGGAACTAAAGCGCATTCTTGACAAAGATGCAATTGGAAAGATAAAAGAAGCAATTCAAAATATCTACATTGACGAAAAAGTTGAAGATTACATTGTTGAAATTGTTGCAGCAACAAGAGATTTGAAATCAGTTGCACTTGACAGTAGACTGTTAAACTTCGGAGCATCTCCGAGAGCTGCACTCAACATGTATAAAGCTGCCAAAGGAAACGCATTTCTTGAAGGCAGAGCTTACGTTGTTCCGCAAGACGTTAAAGAAATAGCCAAAGAAGTTTTACGCCACAGAATCATATTAAGCTATGAAGCTGAGGCGGAAAATATCACTTCTGACAAAATCATAGAAGAGATTTTAAATAAGGTTGCCACTCCTTAACATACATGTTTAACCCGTTACGCCGAATTATTTAAAAGGGCTTTAAAAATGCTTGAGTTTTTCGATTACATAAAAAAGATAAATTTAAAAATAAAATTTCTCTCAACTGATATTTTTACAGGAGAGTATGCAAGCACTTTCAAAGGAAGGGGCTTGGAATTCGAAGAAGTAAGGGAATATATCACAGGAGACGACATTAAAACCATAGATTGGAACACTTCTGCAAAAACAGGTAAACTACATACAAAAATTTTCAGAGAAGAGAGGGAGCTCACAGTTGTAATTATGCTTGATATATCGGGCTCAATGCACTTTGGCAGCAAGTGGGCATTCAAATCTGAGCTTGCCACTGAAATAGCGGCGCTTTTGTCATACACTGCGCTTAAAAACAACGATAAGGTGTCTCTTCTCCTTTTTGACAACAAAGTTGAAAAATTCATACCTCCGAGAAAAGGGAAAAACCATATTTGGAATATTATCAAAACAATAGTCAACACTGATAAACTCGAAAGCAAAACAAACATTAACGAAGCAATTAAATTCGCCGCAAATGCGGTAAAAAAGAGAAGCATTCTCTTTTTAATTTCCGATTTTTTTTGTGATGAAAACTTTTTTGCAACAATGAAACCGTTGAAAAAAAGATTCGATTTTGTTCCTGTTATTATACGAGACCCTTTGGAAAAAAGTTTTAAAACCAAATACAGTTCCAAATTTATTTTAAAAGACATTGAATCCAAAAAAATTTATGAGACAAAACCCGATTTTTCGCAGGAAGATATTGAAGAGATCAACAGAGGTTTTAACAAAATAAATGTGAAACCTCTGAATATTTCCACAGATAAGCCTTATCTTCCCGAAATTGTAAAATATTTCAGAGAAAGAAGGAGAGTTTTTTGAGAATCGGATTAAAATTTTTTCTCATAATTTTTTTAATTAACTTGTTTTCGGGATTAATATATGCCGAAAAGTTCAAGGTTACAATTGAACCTGAAAAGAGCAAAATTTTTCTCGGAGATAAGGTGAAATTCAAAATAACCGTTCAATCTGACGAAAACATTTTAAAAGCAGAGGACAATATCACAAAAATTTTCACTAAATTTTCCATAGAAAATCTTAAAAAAAACGTAAAAGAGAAAAAAGCGGAATTTCTTTTTACCCTTCAATTTTTTCAAACAGGTGATATTACATTGCCGCAAGCTGTTTTTACAGTAACAACAAATACGGGAAAGTTAACCGTTTATTCGGACAGATTAAATATAAAAGTTTTAACCAATTTAAAAGATAATTCAACTTTTCAACCTGTTAAAGGTCCCATTGCTGTTAAATTTTATTTAACTTCAAAAGAATGGATTCTGCTTATTTCTGTTGTATTGGCAGTTGCACTTCTTATATGCCTGTTGATTCTCTTTTTAAAGAAAAGGAAGAAATATGAAAACTTAGCTCCTCCTGTTCCGCCGTTTGAAGAATTTAACAATTGTTTGAATAAATGCTCTGCTCTGATAGAGCAAAACAGAATAAGAGATTTTTACTTTTATGTTTCCGAAATTTCAAGAAGATATATTGACAAAAAATTTCACTTGTCAACACTTGAAGCAACTTTGAAAGAAATCGAACAAATGTTTAATCAATCAATTATCAGCAGCAATATTAAAAACGAGCTGCTTAACCTTTTTAAAAAATGGGAGTTTTACAAATTTACAAATAATTTTCCCGAAAAAAAAGAGGCATTGAACGATTTTGCAAAAATCAAAGATTTGACAGGATCAATGGAAAAGAGTGAAGATGTTTAGAATAGGCAGTCCAGAATATTTTTTTCTTCTTTTGCTTATACCTGTTGTTATCTGTCTTTGGCTTAAAAACAGCAGGAAAATTTTTATTAAATATTCTGTTGCAGATAAAGTGATAAGAAAGACATCAAAACATTTTCTTTTTAATACTGTGGTGAACATCCTTATACTGCTGCTCGTAGTTCTTGCTCTCGTTGATTTTCAACGTGTTAAAACAATTACAAATTCAACACAAAAAGGGATAAACATAGTTATAGCCCTTGATACTTCGGGGAGTATGGCAGCACTTGATTTTCACAAAAACGGAAAAACATTTAACAGATTAAACGCTTTGAAATATGTTGTCAAAGAATTTATCAACAAAAGAGAAAGCGATAAAATTGCATTAATTGTTTTCGGAAAAGAGGCGTTCACGCAATGTCCTCTCACTGTTGACCATGATACTTTGCAAATGTTCGTTGACAGATTGGAAATAGGTATGGCAGGAGACAGCACCGCAATAGGCTCTGCTTTGATACTTTCAATCAAGAGGCTTAAAAAGGTAAAAGGAAAATCCAAAATAGTGATACTTGTTACAGACGGAAGAAACAATGCGGGAGATATAGACCCTGTTACTGTGGCAAAACTTGCATCGGAAATGGGTATTAAAATTTACACAATAGGAATAGGAAGCAAAGGAAAGCCTGTTCCCATTCCTCAAAGGACAATTTTCGGTGTTAGAAAAATCTATGTAAACGTTGACCTTGACGATTATACTTTGAAGCAAATAGCCAAACTATCGGGTGGGCTCTATTTTAATGCTGAAAATTTCGATTCTCTTGAAAAAATCATTGAAAAAATAGACAAGCTTGAAAAAACAAAGTTTAAAATCCATAAATATTACGAGACAACTCACTACTACTACTTTTTTATTTGGATTGCTCTGATGCTGCTTGTTTTGGAAATTATTTATTTCAGAGGAAAGGGGGAAATCCTTCCTTAGCAAGGGTTTGAAAAGATGAGTTTCAAGTATTCGGGATTACTGTTTCTGCTTTTGTTCGCTCCTTTAATTTTAGGGCTCGGTCATTTTTTTCTTGTGAGAAAGGAAAAGATTATTGCGGCTTTTTTTTCAAAGGAAAATTTTGAAAAAATAGGAGTGAAAAGAAGCAGAGGAAAAGTTTTTCTTAAATACCTGATTTTAAGTGTTGTTTTCTCCTGCTTTGTTGCCGCTCTTGCAGCTCCTCGATACGGTTTCAAAGAGATTGTTTTAAACAAAATTAACAACAATATTTTTATTGCAGTTGATACGTCTTTAAGTATGCGTGCCAAAGATGTGAAACCGAGCAGAATAGAAGTGGCAAAAAGGAAAATCATAGATTTCATTGACGAGGCAAAAGGTGAAAGAATAGCTCTTGTTCCTTTTGCAGGGGAATCTTTTATGCTAATCCCTTTAACAACCGATTATTCCATTTTCGAATCGTTTAAGGATGTAATAGATTGTGATATTATTCCTGTTCAGGGAACGAATTTTTACAAGCTCATAGAAAAAATAGTAAAAATAATAAATAAAAACAACCTCGGCAATGTTTCTCTCGTAGTTCTGTCAGATGGCGAAGATTTTGGCGGCAATGTTGATGAAGCACTGAAATTATGCGGAGACCGCGGAATAACAGTTTACTCCGTAGGAATAGGGGGCAACAGCCCTGCACCCATTCCTTTGACAAACGGAGGTTTTAAAAAAGACAAAAACGGCAATCTTGTTACAACAAAATTAAACGAAAGTTTTTTGGAGAAAATCGCATTAAAAACAGGGGGAGTATATGTGAGAGGCACATTGACATCAAAGGATATTGCGTATATTTATAAAAAAATAAGTAAAAAAAACAGTTCTTCGGAAAAAAGCGCAATAAAGAAAAAAATTTATTTCAACAGATTTCAATGGTTTGTTTTACCGGCTTTTCTCCTGTTCTGCTTTTATCTTGTAATTGACGAAAGACGGAGGAACTACCGACAATGAGAGTGTTATTTCTTTGCATTACCGCTTTTATAATTTCAAGCGGTTTTGCCTTTGCAGGCAACCCTTATTTTTTCAATAAAAAAGGAATTGAAAGCTATGATAATAAAGATTTTTCAACTGCCTTGAAATATTTTTCCAATGCTTACAAGGAAGATGAGAAATCGGAATTTCTTTTTAACAAAGGTGTAAGTTTGTATAAACTGAAAAAGTATGATAATGCAAGTTCATT
>CAZLFW010000188.1:0-8141 GCA_964559045.1 uncultured bacterium | reverse complement strand
GCAATAACCAAAAAAATAGTAAAACTTTCACATGAATTGGGAATCACCGTCCATGATCATGTAATAGTTGCACGTGATGAATTTTACAGTTTCAAAGAACATGGAGATATTTAGTATAATTTTACCTTAAAAAAATTTGTCACTTAATTCGTTAAGAGAATTTTCTATCTGTTTTTCAAGCCTTTCGGGGAGTCCTTCTATTTTAACATTTAAAAATCCTCTAACAATTGCAGAAGTGGCATCTTCTTCGGTTAAGCCTCTTGCCATAAGGTATTCAATCTCCTCTTCAGCTATTTTGCCAACTGCTGCTTCATGGCTCATGTCAACATCGTTTAGATGAGCTTCAAGCTCGGGAATTGCATGAATAATACCTCTGTTTTTGAGCAATAGCCCGTTGCATTCAAGATGTGCTTTTATATCTTCGGCATCACCCACAAGATGTCCTCGTGCTATAATGGTGCCTCCTGCGGACACTGTCCTTGATATTATTTCCGCTTTGGCACCTTTGCCTTGCAATATACATCTTGAGCCAAGGTCCATGTGTGAGTTTTCAGGGGCAAAAACAATGGAGCTGAATCTACCCACCGAGTTTTTGCCTTTTAGATACGCAGTGGGATACATTTTTAAAAATTTGACTTTTTCAAAAGATATATAGTTGGAGATAAACACACCGTTATCTTCTATTATTGCGGAACTTCTCGGAGTAACTTCCACATTGTCTCCCCATTTATGAATCATTGTAAATGAAATTTTGGCATTCTTTTTTATGAAAAACTCCGAGATACCAACGTGCAAGGCTGATGAAACCCTGTGGGACGTGGCACAACCCGAAATAATTTGCAAATCCGCACCTTCATCCGCAAAAATAATGTTATGCACAAACTGCTCAACATTGTCATTGCTAATGTATAAGCAAGCCTGAACGGGAAATTTGGTTTTAACCCCTTTTTTGGCATATATGAAATAACCGTTGGAAACTTTGTTATCAGCATCTCTCAGAAAATCATCCACTTTGTCGCCAAAAGATTTGAATTTGTATTCATTGAGCCACGGATATTTTTCAAAAGCATCTTTAATTGGTAAAATTTCTACTCCGTCTTGCCTAATATTGCAGGAAACAACAGAATGGTCGGACTGTATAAATGTCCCGGCTCTTGTTTCTCTTTTAATGTCAATGCCTGTATTTTCAAGTATCTCTTTATCTTTATCATCAAAAATTTTTTCAATATCTTGCATTTTATCCTCCGTAAAATATTAACCTGCCATACATTGAACGCATTTGTCGTAGCCTTCTTGCTGAATCTCCTTGAACATTTCCCTGGGATTGCCGCTGCACATGAGATAACCGTCAAGAATAACATGCCCTTTGTCAGCTTCAACATAATCAAGTATGTATCCCGTGTGGGTTATTATTAAACCTGATTTTTTTCTGCCTTCTTTGATTCTGAGGTTTTTTTCGAGCAATTCCCATACAACTTTGCCGAGAATTTTTATATTTTCAACGTCAACTCCGGATTCAGGCTCATCAAGCATGATAAAATCAGGATTTTGAGCCATTAGTTGTAACATTTCCGATCTTTTAAGCTCTCCGCCTGAAAAACCGAAGTTTAAATCTCTGTTTAAAAATTGAGTGAAATCGACTTTTTTTGCAAGTGTTTCAACCTTTTCATCAACTTTTTTTACAAGCTTTAGCATATCCGATGTTTTTAAACCTTTGATTGCAGGAGGTCTCTGAAAAGCCATGCCCATTCCCATTTTTGCTCTTTCGTTTAAGGGAAGGGCTGTTACATCTTTCCCTTTAAAATATATTTTCCCCTGAGTAACCTTGTATTTGGAAAAGCCCATTAAAGTCATGAGCAATGTGGATTTGCCGCTGCCGTTTTTGCCGAATATAATATGGGTCTCACCAGTTGCGATTCTTAAATTTATGCCGTGAAGTATTTCTTTGCCTTCCACTTCCACTTTTAAATTTTCAACTACAAGCATTTTACACCTCTTTCAAGTTATTTACAGCTTTTTCAAAAGCTGTAAGGGTTTTGTCCAAATCTTCCTTTGAATGGGCAGTAGACATGAATCCCGCCTCATACTGTGACGGTGCAATGTAAATTCCTTCTTTCAGCATTAAAGAGAAATATTCGGAAAATAAAGATGTATCGGAGCTAACTGCATCTTTGAAGTTTTGAACGTTTTTATCGGTAAAAAACATGCAGAACATTGAGCCCACTCTTTTAAAGCATGTTTTTAATTTTTTATTTTTTAAAATATTTTTCATGCCTTCGGTTAAATAAGACGATGAATCTTCAAGTTTTTTATATATTTTTGTATTTTTGAGCATTTTCAAAGTCTCAATTCCTGCGGTAACTGCAAGTGGATTTCCAGATAACGTGCCTGCTTGATAAACTTTACCTTCGGGAGCAACAAAGTCCATAATCTCTTTTCTCCCTCCGAAAGCACCTACAGGCAGTCCTCCGCCTATTATTTTACCAAGCGTTGTCAGGTCGGGAATAATATTGTAAAGCTTTTGAGCTCCTCCGTATGAAACTCTGAAACCGCTCATAACTTCGTCGAATATCAGCACTATCCCTTCATTGGAAGTAACTTCTCTGAGCTCTTTTAAAAAATCTTCATCAGGCTCTATTACTCCCATATTTCCGGGAATAGGCTCCAAAATAACTGCGGCTATTTCGTTTTTGTTTTCATTTATTATTTTTTTTACCGATTCGATATTGTTGAATTCTGCGGTTAAGGTGAGCTTTGCAAAATCTTCGGGAACTCCAGGAGAATCAGGAGTGCCGAAGGTTAAAGCTCCTGAACCTGCTTTAACGAGGAGAGCATCCACATGACCGTGATAACAACCTTCAAATTTAATAATTTTGTCTTTTCCCGTAAAACCTCGTGCTATTCTAATTGCGCTCATTGTAGCTTCTGTGCCTGAATTAACAAGTCTGACTTTTTCAACTGATGGAACTGCATCAATGATTAGTTTGGCTATTTCAATCTCTTTTTCTGTTGGCGCACCGTAACTTGTGCCGTATTGCAACTGCTCTTTTAACGCTTCTATTATAACCGGATTGGAGTGTCCGAGAATCATAGGACCCCATGAGCCTACATAGTCAATATACTCTTTTCCGTCTGCATCAAATACTTTGGAGCCTTTTGCTTTGGCAATAAACAGAGGGTTTAATCCCACGGATTTAAACGCTCTAACCGGACTGTTAACTCCGCCTGGGATGTAATTCTTCGCTTCAGTGAAAAATTCAAAAGATTTGTTACTCATATAATCCCTCCGTTAAATGTTATTCGGTAAAATATTTCATACTTGATTTTTTAAATTCTTTTGTGCTGAAAAGAATATCGTATTTATGAATATCAGCGGCTTTGGCGAGTTTTTCAGCTATTTTTTTGCACTCCTCTTTGCTCTTGCCGTGAACCATTGTAAAAATATTGTAGTTCCAGTGCTTTTGTCGAGGTCTTTCATAACAATGACTAACTTCCCTGAATTGGGCAAAAATTTTTCCCACTTCTTCGGCTTTTTCATCGGGAACATCCCATACAATCATGCCGTTGGCTGTTAATCCTGCTTTCTGATGCCTTAAAACAGCTCCGAACCTTCTGATAACCCCTTTTTCTTTCATTTTTTTTATGCGTTGTATTACTTCGTCCTCAGGTATTCCTATTATTTCAGATATTTCAGCAAAGGGGTCAATGGATACTGGAATATTTTCCTGAATAATTTTTATTATTTTAATATCAATTTTATCAATCATAAAAAATTGTTACCATAATTGCTTTGTTATGTCAATTAAAGACCTTTGCACAGTGTTTTCAACTGTTGCTAAAATTTTTGTTTAATATTAGTAATTTATAATTTCTTTAGTTGCTACGCTCCTTTATAATGCCCCAAAAAAGTCATTCTGCCCTAAGCAGAGCGAAGGGGAAGAATCCATCATAACTGATTGTTTTTACATGTATATATTTATTTTGCAAAATTTTACTATTTTTTATTGTGCAAATGTCTTATACAAGTTCATAGTTCAACATTGAAAGATACTTTAATAACAATAAGTTAAGAATATTGCAAATGTTATTTCAAGTAGAAAATTATATTACTTAATGTAAAATTTATCTGTGAAATTTCATATTAATAGAGATTGCATATATCATTTTTAGCTGATAATTGCTTTATTATTCAACAATCTTGGGGGTAATAAAGATAAGCAGTTCTCCGTTGGTTTTCTGATTAATACTATTTCTAAACAATCCTCCGAAAATGGGTATATCACCGAAAAGAGGAACTTTGGTTTCGCTTTTGGACTCAGAATTTTCCAAAATTCCTCCTATAACCGCTGTTGCTCCTGTTTTAAGAAGGAGTTTTGTTGTTATCTCCTGAGTGTTTATCGACGGCTCCCCATTAACTGTAATTTTTGAAATACTGTCTTTGGTTAGGTGTATTTCAAGGGTTATTATGCCATTTGAAGAAATGTGCGGTGTAACTTCCAATTTAAGTTTTGCATCTTTAAACTGCGTTTCGGTGCCTGCATCACTAACTGACTTGTATGGTATTTCAATGCCTTGTCCTATGCTGGCTTTTTCATGGTTTAATACGAGAACTTTAGGACTTGATATAACTTTTGCAAGGTTTTTCGATTTTAGTGCGGTAAGCTTAAAAGCAAGATTGTAAAATCCCCATTTACCGAAAATTAATCCTATGCCTCCTGCAGGTTGGGAATTGGTAGGCAAGTTAACAATATAATCTGGAGTTATTGAAACTTCCTGAAGGTTTGTTGATGATGAAGTGCCACGCGGAACCGCATTGGTAATTCCTCCTGCTCCCGGGAACTCTGTATTAATAGATGAGGTAGAGGTTGTCCCTGTTGTAACACTTACTGATGTAGAACCTGTTCCTCCTTTAATTCCGTAAAAAAAATTGCTGGAAGTCAGCCTATCAACAAAAGAGCCACCCCACTGAATCCCCAGTTCTTTTGACGCATCATTGCTTATAACAACTATTTTTGCCTCTATCATTACCTGTTTAGTGGGAGTGTCTGCTGTTTTCAGGAATTTTTCTATTTTTTCTATATTTGAGGGAAAGTCTTGAATAAGCAAACTGTTGCTTCTTGTATCTATAATTACCTTGCCATCTTTTGAAAGAAAATCTTTAACTTGCTCCTTAATATCAACAGCTTTTGCAAAATTCAAAGAAAACATTTTACTTTTTATGTTTTCTTTTCCCCTGATTTTTTCAACATTTTCTTTTTTGTCAATAAAAATAATGTTGTCTTTGTAATAGTAAGAATATCCGGAAAGTCCGGTAATAACCTTTAATGCGTCTTCAAATGTAACATTATCAAGAAATACGCTTATTTTACCTGAAATGTCAGGAGGAATTGCAATGTTACGGTTTGTGTATTTGGCAAGACTCAAAACTATATCGTGAATGTCTGCATTTTTCAAATTAAGAGAAATTCTCCTGTTTTTCAATGATTTCCCTGAAAGAGGAAGTGCAAAAATTATCAGAAAAATCAGAATAAAATGTTTAGTTTTCAATTTTGAGCGCCACCCTTTCATTATTTTTTTTATTATAAAGCAATACTTTCCTTATATCAACAGATAGAATTTTATATCCGTTAATTTCTGAACCTACGGTATACGCTTCTCCATTAATAATTGCAAAAAATTTATCTCCTATTTTAAAAATACCAGTCAACTTGATACTTGCATAAATGTCCGGTTCAGCAGAGACATTGTTGGATACGTGTTCCATGTTGCTTTTATGTGCTTTAATATTAAGCAGATTAAGACTAAGTTGAAAATTTTTAAAATATGGTTTGTTGGAAGGCATTTTAAGACGTTCCATTATACTAATGCCGTAACAGTGAACAGAAAACAGCAGCATGAAAAAAATTACAAAAATTTTGCTCATTTACCCTCCTGTTATGATATTATATAAACAAATTTTAATACCATATCAATGTTAAAAATATTTTTTTCATTTCCAGCAGTTCTTAAAGAGTAGCTCTGAACCACAAGAAACTCCTCTCTATTGTCTATCATATCAAGGAGAGAAATAAAATCTTCAAGTTTTGCAGTGCCTGTGAATTTAAAAAGGACTTTCCCTGTTTCTTTTTCCGATTCTTCGGTTATTAATTCGAATTTTTTTAGATTAACGTTGCTTTTAAGAACAATATCTCTGAAAACGTTTATTATGTCTTTCCTTGACTTGTTTTTATTTTTTAAATATCCTATTTCATATTTGTTTTCCATTATTTTATTTTCCAACACTTTGATTTTGCTTAAAAGTGCCTTGTGCCTGTTAAACTCGAAAATACGTTTTCTAATGTTTCCATTTAAAGATGAAAGTTTGTATTTTTTCGAAGCTATGATTATATGGAATTTTTGATATATATGAGTGTAATAGCTAAAATTAAGAAGAAAAAGAATTACTATAAACCCTATAATAATATGATATGTTTTCATATTGGAAAAAAATTTTTTCATTCCAATTCCTTTAGCAAAACCTTAATTTTAAAGTTAAAAAGAGCAAATTTATTTTTCTGTTCAAGATAATAAAAATTTACCTTTTTAATAAATTGATTTTTTTCCAGAACAGAATAAAAATTATAAAATGATTTTGAGGAATCTGACTCACCATTAACAATAAACTCTCCATTTGTATAGTTTAGATCGTTTATTTTTATTCCTTTGGTGATACATTGCTCAAAAATCATAAGAGAAAGAAAAGTTGAAAATTTAGGATTGTTGCTGATATAATATAATTCCTTTTTTTTGTTAAGATAGTTTAGTTTTTTAACAAGTTCAGAATATTTTTTTTGGAAAATTTTAAAGTTGTCCACAAGAATAGATATTCTTTTAAGTTTGGATTCTTGCTCCAAAATTTTATTTTTTAAAAAATTTTTTTCAAGGATAAGATTAACGCTTATTAAAATAAGTAAAATTATATTGAATATGAATATAATGAAAAATCTTTTCAGTAAAAAATGTTTATTAATATCAAATCTTGCATAATCTGGAAGTAAGTTAATCTCTTTTTTTTTCATATCTCTCTCAATGATGTTCCAAGTATTTCCTGAAGAAAAGTCATTTTCTCAACAGTATTAATTTCAGTATTTACAAAAAATTTTTTTAATCCATTAAATTTATCCGCTTGAATTGTGAAAAGTCGGGATAAATATTTATCAACACCGTTAATTTTATGAAATTTGCCAGTTAAAATAAGCTTTCTAACTGGCTCATTTCTGAACTGGCTGTTGTAAAAATCAATGGTTCTTTGCAACTCTATTGTTAGTTTGTCAAAAGCATCGGTAATATTAGACTTTTCAAAATCAAGATTATCCAAAATTGTTGAAGGTTCTATTTCCGTATTTTCAAAAAGGGCATTAACAATATTTTTAAAACCAAAATTTACTTCTCTAAAAGCAAGCAGTATGTCGTTATAGATTACTATAAAAATGGTTTTCTCTTCTCGCAGATGAATATTCATAATTACTTCATTGGAAAAATTAAAACTTATTAAACGTTTTAAAGATATAATATCTACCTCGAGAAAAAGCAGTTTGAATTTACGCGATTTGAAATTTCTCAAAACAGTATCGAGAAAACGTCTGTTAATACCTGCAATGAATACAACTATTATATTTTTAAATGAGTAAGTTTCAAAATCAATGTAATATTCATTAAGAGGAATATCGAAAGCGGTTTTAAACCTGTTCAATACTTCCACACGGAGATTAGTAGCCTCGTTCTGATTAAGAATGAATTGATATTTCAAAACATTATCGTTTATAATATTTAGCTTTGTCAGTCTGTCGTTTTTGGCAATGTGTCCGATTTCTTTCAAAGCATTGTCAAGGCTCAGTTTATCAAAAGGATTAATTGATAAAAAAGAACTTCCCTCTATGGTAAAATTACCTTTTTTGTTGGAACAAACAAGGTGATTAACCTCGTAATTACTTAATAAAATGGTGTTAATCCTGTTGTGATTCATAATTTTCCATTAAAAATATTTTACTGAAAATTCTTTTTTTCATAAGGGGATCTCGAGCCAAAAAATAAGATTTTTTATAAAATTCTATAGAATTTTTCAAATTACCATTTTTTTCATATATAATTGCTTTGTTGTA
>CAZLFW010000187.1:0-5956 GCA_964559045.1 uncultured bacterium | reverse complement strand
TTTTTTTCAGATGGCAACAATGTTTTTTGTAATAATTGTAAATTATTAGTTGATAACGGTAAAATATATCCTGATAAAAAAATTTCCGGTGAGGTTGGTTAAATATGCTTAAATTTGAGCCTAATCAGAAAATATACGTTTCAAGAACAGAAAAAGGAGAGCAATTTGAAGCTTACATCCTTTCCAGTGTTAATAATACACTCATTATTAGCAGACCAAAAATTGTATTGGGAGAAAATAAATACAGATATATTGACTACTTAAACCAGATGAATCTGATTTATGGCAGATATATGTATAATGGAATTGAATATTTTTTCAAAACAATAGTGCTAAAATCCAACTTTACTCCATTTCCCCATATTATTTTGAAATATCCTGAAGAAAAGCATATTAAATACAAAAAATTAAGAAAGTATGACAGGCACAGTTGTGTTTTGCCTGTAAAGATAAGCAGGACAGATAGAACTGGAGAAATTATGCATGAAAATGTTTTTGCAGTTGATATATCTTATTCTGGAATTGGCATTGTGTGCAATGAAAGACTTCCCAAAAATTTTGTTGGAACATTTGATGCGGGGAAGACAAAAATCTCTTTAACGTGTGAGATAAAAGTTCTAAAAGCGAACAAATTTAAAAATTTTCATCTTTACGGATGTGATATTATTGAAAACAGTGATGTTAAAAGTTTCAGAGAATATATTGACATATTAAAAATATTGAACACATGATACGTATTCGTTTTCTCCCAATATAACAGAATGAAGTTCTGCTTGAGAGCACTTATCGCTTGCAAATTCACATCTTTCTGCAAATCTGCATCCTTTGACGTAATTGTATATTTCAGGGACAATACCTTTTATAACTGGCAGCTTATCAATTCTTTTCTCAACAGGAGGAAGCGACTTAAGCAATCCCACTGTATACGGATGAAGCGGATTGTCAAAAATATTTTTCTTTAAGCGTTTTTCAACAATTTTACCTGCATACATTACAGCAACTTCATCTGCAATTTCCTTAACAACTCTAAAATCGTGAGTTATGAAAAGAACTGATAAATTGTTTTCTCGTTTCAGTTGTAGCAGCAGTTTTATAATTTCTTTTCGTATGGAAACATCAAGAGCTGTTGTAGGCTCGTCTGCTATTAACACAGAAGGGGAGCAGCTTAATGCAATTGCTATTATAACCCTTTGTTTCATTCCGCCGCTTAACTGATGAGGATAAAGATTGAAAATTTTTTCAGGCTCAGGAAGTTTAACCTTTAAAAGCATTTCCAAAGCAAGTTTTTTTGCGTTTTTTTTTGAAATGGCAAGATGAGTTAAAATTGTCTCAACAAGTTGTGTGCCTACTGTGAAAACAGGATTTAAAGAGTTCATAGGGTCTTGAAATATCATTGAAATTTCTTTTCCTCTAATTTTGCACATTTCTTTCGGATTTAACTTTAAAATATCCTTATTTCTATATATGATTTTTCCTGAAACTATTTTCCCGGGATAACCTACAAGCTGTAATATGGAACGTGCAGTTACGCTTTTTCCGCATCCTGATTCTCCTACAAGAGCTACAATTTTATTTTTTTTTAAAGTAAGTGATATATTATCAACAGCTTTCCCAATTTTTCCGTTATTGAAAAAATAAGTTTTCAAATTTTCAATTTTTAACAACATGTAATTTCCTCTGTTATTTTTACTACCTGCTGCTCCGTATAAGCCAAATCTCTTGAATTGTCTATTACATAATCTGCAAATTTTATCTTTTCTTTTGCCGGCATTTGAGTTTTTATTTTCTTTAAAGCTTCTTTTTTTGAGATTTTTTCTCTTTGTATCAGCCTTTTCAATTGAATTTCTTCTGGCACAAAAACAACTATTATTTTTTCGTATCTTTTATAGCTGCCTGTTTCTATCATTAATGCAGCGTCAATTATCAAAGGTTTTTCTGGATTGTTTTTTTTATGATTAAAAACTCTTTTTTGCTCTTCTTCAAATATGAGAGGATGAAGAATTTTTTCAAGTTCTTTTCTTGCATTGCTATTGGCAAATATAAGATTCGATAATTTTTTCCTGTCCAGCTCGTTGGAAGCTGTTAAAAATTCTTTTCCGAAAATAGTTACAATTTTTTTCAAGCCTTTTGAGCCCCGCTTAACAACTTCTCTGCTTATTCGGTCAAGATCTATTACAGGGATGCCCAACTTTTGAAAAATATTTGCCACAGCAGTTTTACCGCATGCGATTGAACCTGTTAAGCCGTAAACATTTTTATATTGATTGCTACCAGCTTCCGCCACCGCCACCACCTATGCCTCCGCCGCTAAATCCTCCTCCAGAGGAGAAACCGCTTCCCGAAGAAGAATGAGGCTGAGAAATAAAAATATCGTTCATTTGGGAAAAATCCCTGTTTAGCATAGATATAAAATAAACTGTTGAGAATCTGCTTCCGTATGACGAGTGATACCAGTGCGGCGGCTCTAAATCAATTCCTTGGAATTTTTGAGCCCACTTATCTTCTATCCCCAATGCAACGGCATAAGGCAATATTTTGCCGAAAATTTGAGGGTCTTTTTCCGCAAAACGTTTGAGCCTGTCTGTTTCCACTTTTTCAATAAACTCTTTAAAACCGAGTATTTGTCTGTATATTTTGCTCCCTTCGTGAGTTTTTTGAGGCATAATATTTGCAAAAAGGAGAATCAACAGACCTGATATTATACTTCCCGCTCCAATGCTTGTCATAACGTTGAAATTATTAATGATAAGCCAGAAAATACCGAATATAACAAACATATAAGCGGTGTATCTGAACCCTTTTCTAATTGTTTCGGGATTAACCGTATAAAGATGATTTTTGTCGGAAAGATTCCTATACATATATTCTTTGAAAGAATCCACGTAAATATAAAATCTGTTTTTAAGGTCTTCAAGGCAAACTTTCTTGCTTCCTGCCTGAAACAATCCGTTTAAAACAGTTAGCTCATGAGGCTTGAGCTCTCTGTCAGAATCTTTTAGCCGTTCAAAACATATCTTGGTTTTACTGATAAAAAATTTTTTCTCAACATCTTTAATAATTTTGATATAACCTCTTTCTGCAAGGTCTAAAATAGTTGCAACAATATCTTTTAAATCCACCTTATCATCAATTAAAGTGCCCACTTCAGCTGGAGTAAAACCTTTAGGTGGCTCGTATCTTACAATTAAAACATCTTTTTTTTCATCTTTACCCCACTTGTTCCAAATACCCAATAAAATAAAAAAGATTATAACAGTGAAAATATAGCCTATATTGTCTGTAATAAACCAAAAAATCCTAAGGGGCAAAGGTGGTTCCGAAATTATTCCTAAAGGAAATAAAAGATCAACTGTTAAGCCGTTATACGGTTTTAGAAAAACAGGGTTTAAGGTTGTCATGGAAGAGGAATCAATATGAAAATTTAAAGTTTTTCTGCTTTTAAATCTGCCGTAAAAAACTTTTCTCTTTAATTGTGCTAAATCTCTGACCTGCGGAAACGTTATTGAAAATTCTGCTTTTTTTATAATAACAGGCCACTGGGTTCCTATAATATTCCAATAAAACTCATTGTTGTTAACAGCATTTAAAACCTTATAAACTATTTTATAATATTTTAAGCCTTTATAAACTCTGTTCTTACTGCCTATTCGCAATACAATATTTCCGTTTTTTGAATATCTTTTATACTTTTCATTATTAAAAAATTCTCCGTTGTAGGATGTTTTAACTGACAAAATTTTTATCCTTAATTTTTTGTTTTTGTATTTATAAGGAATAAACCTGTAAATTCCGTGTCTCGGAGAATGAAAATTAACAAGAATGGTTTCTTCAAAATAGGCGGAAGAATCATTGTTTAACAAAACATCAACGTTGTAATGCTCTATATGAAAAAATTCTGCTTTAGCTGTTAAAGGTGTTATAAAAATAAGCAAAAATAAAATAAAATAAATTTTTCTCACGATATTTTCTCCTGTTTTTTTAACTTTTATGATAACAATTTACCAAAGAATCCATATAATTTCAAATTTTTTATTTTGAAAAGGTGAAGAAAAAGATTTCTAATACAATTTTTCACTTGAAATGACATTTGTAACGTTCTTAAATTGTTATTATTAAAGTGTCTTTTAACGTTGAACCATGAACGTTGAACTGTAAACTTGTATAAGTTAGAGCTGTTATAAAATCAAACCGCTGTTTTTATATTCATTAAGTTTGTTCCTCAATGTTCTTACGCTAATGCCAAGTAATTCCGCTGCAACAGTCCTGTTATCATTTACATGCTTAAGGGTCTCAATTATAAGCTTTCTTTCCATTTCGGAAATTGAAAGACCAGGCTTGATTTTAAGCGAGTCTGATGGCTCGGTATTTACAGTAGGGTTAAATTGCTCTTTTTTTTCAAAAAATTCATTACTGTATAAACTGTCAAGGTCATCTTCAAAAAGTATATAATCAGGATCTATGGTTTTGTTGGGACAAATAATAACAGCTCTTTCCACAATATTTTCAAGCTCTCTCACATTACCGGGCCAATGATATGATGATAATTTTTCAAGTGCATTTTTGTTAAACTTTTTTTCAGGGATGGAATTTAATTCGCAATGTTTTTTTATGAAATATTCAGCAAGAATTGGTATGTCGTCAAGTCTCTCTCGCAAAGGAGGTATGATAATGGGGATAACGTTTAATCTGTAATAAAGATCTTCCCTGAATTTTTTTTCTTTAATAAATTCTTTCATATTCCTGTTTGTAGTTGCAATTACTCTAATGTCTATTTTAATGGTATCTTTTCCGCCAACTCTGTCTATTTCTCTTTCCTGCAATACTCTTAAAAGTTTTGCCTGTAACGGGAAAGCCATTTCAGTGATTTCGTCAAGAAGAATCGTGCCGTTATTCGCTATTTCAAATTTACCTTGCTTAGTTGAGATTGCACCTGTAAAAGAACCTTTTTCATGGCCGAAAAGCTCACTTTCAAGCAACGTCTCAGGGAGTGCAGCACAGTTAATTGCTACAAAAGGAGCATTGTGCCTGTTGCTCTTTTCATGAATCATTCTTGCTATAAGTTCTTTTCCCACACCGCTTTCACCTCGAATAAGAACAGTTGACCTGCTTTTTGCCGCACTTTCAACTATTTTTAAAACAGATTGCATTTTTTGGTTTCTTGTAATAAATTCTCTGTAATGAGAAAATATTTTTTTGTTTTTTAATTTGAGCTTTGCAAGGATTAATTTAAGCTGCTCTTTTTCAACTGGAGCAATTATATAATCAATGGCTCCTTCTCTCATTACTTTTGTGCCAAGTTCATTGGATATTTTCGGAGAAACAATTAAAATATTTTCAATATGAATATTTTCTTTCAGTTTGTTCCAAATCTCTCCGTCCTCCATATCCTTGAAAAAAAGGTCTGTAACAACAAGATAAGGAGTTGTTTTTTCAAGATATTTCAGGGCTTCTTTTGGATTATGAAACATTACAGGAGTATAAGAAAGCTCTTTTATTATTTCTGAAATTGCTGAAAGCAGCAAAAAATCTTCGTTAATTACAATGATAATGTTTTTATCCATTTTATTTTGTCAATTAGGTGTTCAGTTATTTTAAAAATGTTTTTATCTTTAAAATCAGCTTTAACTTTTTCAAAAAATCTCAAAGCATCATCATATTTTTTGGTTTTGTAAAGCGAGTTAATTATATAATAATATGCACTGTCAGTTTTAAAATCATCAGGATAAAGATTAATAAAATCTTTGAATTCTTTAACAGCATCTTTAAAATTTTGCAATAAATATTTCATATGAGCCTTTTGAAAGTATGAATTCTTTAGAAAAAAACTGTCAATTGTTGTTTTAGTAAAATTTGAAGTAACAACTTTGTAAAAAACGTATGCTTTTTTAAAACTTCCTGAATTTCTATAAGTTTCGGCAATTCTGAAATTCAATGAGCCTTTGCTTTTGAAATTTTT
>CAZLFW010000186.1:0-5447 GCA_964559045.1 uncultured bacterium | reverse complement strand
AGATTATATCATTGTCCAATGCTGAATTAAAGGTTAAATTAAAAAATTACAGAGTAGAAATGAAAAACAGTATAATTGAGCAGTCTAAAGGACTCAAAATAAAAAATCAGAACATTTTTGTTGATTTTGAATAAAAAAACGGAGGAATATAAATGAAACAGAGAACATTATCAATTATCAAACCTGATGCGATTAAGAAAAACGTTATAGGAAAAATCGTTTCCATTTTGGAAGATAACAATATAAAAATTATTGCAATGAAAATGGCTACATTAACGAGAAAACAAGCGGAAGGTTTTTATTATGTTCACAAGGAAAAGCCTTTTTTCAACAGTCTTATAGATTTTATGACATCAGGACCAGTTGTTCTGATGATTCTTGAAGGGGAGAATGTAATCGAACGATACAGAGCTTTAATGGGAGCTACCAATCCTGAAAATGCAGATGAAGGAACCATTAGAAAACTTTATGCAACAGACATTGAAAAAAATGCTGTTCACGGCTCCGATGCTATTGAAACTGCAGAGTTTGAAACAAAGTATTTTTTTAACGCATTTGAAGTTAACGAAAGATAAGTTTTATAAATTATAAGGAAGTTGCGGAGGAATTAATGTATTTTCAAGATGTTGTATTAAATTTACAGAAATTTTGGGCTGACTACGGGTGTATTATTCAGCAGCCTTACGATATAGAAGTTGGTGCGGGGACAATGAATCCCGCTACTTTTTTAAGAGTTTTGGGACCCGAGCCTTTTAACGTTGCTTATGTGGAGCCCTCAAGAAGACCCACTGACGGCAGATACGGAGAGAATCCCAACAGATTGCAGCATTATTATCAGTTTCAAGTAATATTGAAACCCTCTCCTTTAAATATTCAGGATGTATATCTTGACAGTTTAAAATTTCTCGGCATTGAACCTCTTGAACATGATATAAGATTTGTGGAAGATGATTGGGAGTCCCCCACTCTCGGTGCATGGGGATTAGGCTGGGAAGTTTGGCTTGACGGAATGGAAATTACACAATTTACATACTTTCAGCAGGCAGGTGGTATTGACCTGCATCCTGTTTCAGGTGAAATCACCTACGGTATAGAAAGAATTTCAATGTATCTTCAGAATGTTGACAATGTTTATGATTTGCAATGGAATAAAGATTTGAAATACGGAGACATTCACCATGCAGGCGAGGTTGAATGCTCCAAATACAATTTTGACGAAGCTGATATAGGTATGCTTTTCAAACTTTTCGAAATGTATGAAAAAGAGTCTTTAAGGCTCATTGAAAAGGGGCTTGTGCTTCCTTCTTACGATTATTGTCTCAAATGTTCCCATACATTTAACATGCTTGATGCGAGAAACGCCATAAGTGTTACCGAAAGAACCGGTTATATTGGACGTATCAGGAATCTTGCAAAGCTCTGTGCGGAAAAGTATGTTTTACAGAGGGAAGAAATGGGCTTCCCCCTGTTAAAAAAGGATTAGAAAAACTTTTTTCCAAGTTCTTTCCATGCTTGTTCCGAGTTTTTTATTGTCTCAGGAGAAACACAGTAGGCTACTCTAAAATATCCTTTTCTGCCGAATCCGCTTCCAGGAACTAATAAAATTTTATGTTTGTTTGCCTCTTTGATAAATTCAACATCGTTAGACAGAGGCGATTTTATAAAAAAGTAAAAAGCACCTTCAGGTTTTTTAAAATCAAAACCTGCGTTTTTGATTATTTCGTATAAATTATCCCTGTTGTTTTTGTAAAATTCAAGGTCAACCGATTCATTTAAAAGCTCTGCAACAGCTCTCTGCATAAGAGCTGGTGCATTAACAAACCCGAGAATTCTGTTGCAAAGGATAATTGCATTAATTATTTTTTCAAAATCAGACATGTTTTTATTAACAGCTATAAAACCGATTCTCTCTCCTGCAAGGGACAAGTCCTTTGAAAATGAGTAAACTATTATTGAATTTTCATAAGAGTTTAAAATCGAGGGGAGTTTAATATCTTCGAAAACAAGTTTTTTATAAGGTTCGTCAGAAATAAGATAAATTGTTTCTCCTATTTCTTTGCTCTTTTTTCTTAAAAGTTCTGCAAGCGCGTCAATCTCTTCCTTATAATATATCCTTCCTGTGGGATTATTGGGAGAGTTTATTATAACGGCTTTTGTTTTTGATGTAATCTTTTTCTCTATTTCGTTAATGTTAATACTGAAATCTTCATTTGATTCCGCAAGTTTTAACACTCCTCCCGCATTATCAACATAAAAATTATATTCAACGAAAAAAGGTGTAATTGTAATAACTTCGTCTCCGGGATTGAGAAGAGATTTCAGCACCACATTCAATCCTGCTCCGGCACCACAGCACATTACTATACATGATTCGTCAAGTTGAGTGTTTTCTTCGTTATTTATGTATTTAGCGATTTTTTGTCTAACAAAAGGATAGCCTGCATTGGGCATATATTTGTGCATACCTTCAGGTTCATTTTCAAGAAGGTCTCGAATAACACGTTTAAATTTGGCAGGCGGCTCAAGATTGGGATTGCCGAGAGAAAAATCAAAAACATTTTCCTCTCCGAATTTTTTTTTAAGCTCTATGCCTTCTTCAAACATTTTTCTTATCCATGAGGATCTATCCATAAAATTTTCTATTTTTTTGGAAATAGCCATGTTTTCCTCCATATATTAATTTAATTATTGTTCAAAATTAACTGTTTAAATTCGTTGATTTGGGTCTCCGTTGTAGCATCAACACTGCCGAAAGAAGATTCAACAATAGCCCCTCCGGGAGATACTTTATCCAACCGATGAACTTTAAGATTTTCAATTTCAAAAGTCTCGCCTATTTTATCAATGTTTTGCTGTAAAAAATCATAATTTTCAGGTGACACGTAAATTGTAACTTCGCTTTTGTCAACAAGTTTATTTAACGCATGTTTAATATTGTTTTTTAAAATTTCTTCAGAATTTACGGAAATTTCTTTTTTTATAACAGCTTCGGCAAAGTTGATTATTAATTCGGCTATTTTGTTTTCAAAGTTTTTTATGAGTTTTTTCTCTTCCGAACTTAACCTATCTATGAGTGCTTTGAAGATTTCAAAATTATGTCCTTCTTTTTCCAATGTTTCCTTGTAACCTTTTTCAAACCCTTCTTTATAACCTTTTTCAAATCCCTCTTTTTCTTTTTCTGAAAAAAGCTGCTTGCTTTTTTCTTCAGCTTCTTTCAAAATATTATCAGCTTCAAGTTTCTTTTCATCAAAATACTTTTCAATTTCCGAATCTATTTCAGCTTTTCTTTTTTGACGATATTCTTCAATATTTTCAGAATAGCTTTTTTTGTTAATACCGTGTTCTGTAAACATTGGAGCAAAAGTTTCGTCTGTTTTGTGAAAGGTAGGCTCTTGGACAAAACTTTTCTTTTTTATTTCAAAACGGTAAATATCACTGTGGTTTTTTTGAACTTCCTGTTTGTTTTCTTCCTCATTATCTTTAGAGCTATCAAATACGGTAAAATTAAAAGGAACCGGATTTTTATTAGACAACTACTTCTCCTCCTGCTCCACCTTTTGCTATTACAATTTTACCTTCATCTTCAAGCCGCTTTGCTACTTTTATAACATTTTGTTGTGCTTTTTCAACATCGCTTAATTTAACAGGTCCCATTGTTTCCAAGTCTTCTTTAATCATGTCTGCTGCTCTTTGAGACATATTTTTAAATATTTTTTCTTTGATTTCTTCTGTTGCTGTTTTAAGTGCAAGAAGCAGATCTTCATTGGTAACTTCTTTAAGAATAGTCTGAATACCTCTGTCGTCCACTGAAACAAGGTCTTCAAATACAAACATTTTACTCTTTATCTCTTCTGCAAGATCAGGGTTCGCATCTTCAATGTAAGACAAAATTTTCTGCTCCAATTCTTTCGGAACATTGTTCAAAAGCTCTGCAACAGGTTCTATCCCCCCAACCTGATGGCTCTCTGCTCCTCCGCTAGATCGAACTTCAGCTTCAAGAACCTTTTCAAGCTCTTCGATAATATCAGGCGAAACACTTTCTAATTTGGCAATTCTCAAAGCAACTTCTGTTTGAATGTTTTCAGGAAGATAAGAAAGAACTTCCGCTCCTTGTGCCGGTTCGAGATGAGCAAGTATAACCGCAATGGTCTGAGGAAGCTCGTTTTTAATGAAATTGGCAATCATCTTAGGGCTAATATTTGCAAGCGAATAAAAAGATACTTTTTCAAGAGGGGTTCCTATTTTACTCATCATTTCTTTTGCTTTGTCTTCACCAAAAGCTTTGGCAAGAATATTTTTCATGTTTTCAGGACCGCCTTTTATAAAGCCTTTTTGTCCAAGCTCCTGTAATAATTCTTGAAAATATTCATTTAAATCATTAGGATCAATTTCATCAAGGAAAGACATTTCATTGGCAAGAATATGCAGCTCGTTTTCATCAAGATGTCTTAATATATTTGAAGCTGTTTCATCTCCCAATGCAAAGAGTATTGCAGCTACTTTTTTTCTTTTGGATAAACCTTTGCCTCTTTTTGAACCTGATGCAGCCATTATTTACTCCTGAGCCATTGTTTTACCACTTGAGCAACTTTGTCCGGATTGGACTCTATTATTTCTTTCACTATATCTTCAGGTGTTTTTTCTGGCGGTGCTGATTCAATCCCTGTTCCACCAACTGCTCCTGGTTCTCCATACGTCTCACTAACTTCTCCACCTTCTGCAACTGCTACGCTTTCGGGAAATCCAGACGTTAATTCTTCTGGCGGTTTTACTTTGGTCATTACAGTCTTTAAAAACGGTTTCAAAATAAATAGAAATATAATCAATAAAGCTATAATTGTCAATGCATATTTAACACCTGTGATTATAAGTTCGTTTCTTCTCTCTTTGGCAATTGTTTTCTGAATTTCTTCTGCTTCCGAATAACTGAAAGCCACACATGAAACTTCAATCTGGTCATTTCTTTTTACGTTAAAACCTATTGCTTTTTTAACTATTTCTTTAAATGTCGCCATTTCTTCCTTGCTTCTCGGAACAAATTCTTTTACCTCTTTTTTTCCTTTTTTTACGGTTTTATAGTTGCCGTCTATAATTACCGCAGCGGATAGCCTTACAATTGAACCTACGGGATTTACAACTTTGCTAACTGTTTTAGATACTTCGTAATTAACAACTTCCTGATTTTTATTGTATGATTTTTTAATGTTTTTATTTTTTAAGTTTTGGTTCTGCTGCGCCATAACAGAAGGAACATTTGAAATAACTCCAGGGGCGCCTCCCTGTTTTTTATTATAGTCTATACTGTTTTCCTCTACTTTTTGATGACTCCTTTCAGCTACATTTTCAGGGTCATACACTTCCATTGTCTGTTCTTTTTTTGTGAAATCAAGGTCTGCAGTAACAGTTGCAATAACCCTTCCTTTACCTACAACTTTTTCAAGCATGTT
>CAZLFW010000185.1:0-7654 GCA_964559045.1 uncultured bacterium | reverse complement strand
AATTATGCAATATCCTCGTTTTATCAACATAAATATAATCTTCTTTGATTAAATTCTCAAATGATGATTCACCAATTGGAAGTTTTTTTAGTTTCATATTAATAATTTATCAGAAAATTTGGATAAATTCAAATATTTTATTAAGTTTGATTATAACAATCCAAAACAACTTTCCATTATTTATAAAATTTTTATTATGTGTTTTTATGGAAAACCACTCTGAAATCAACCATTTAGTATGGAAACTATTATATTTATAAGAAAATTTGCAGAATGAAGTTTTATGAGCTCTTTTCTGTAAATAATTTTTATAGGCATAAAAAGTTTTCTGTGAAACTTTATCTCTTTTAATTTGGAATCGGATAAATCTTTAATAACATTTGTTCTTGTGAGAAATGTTACCGCATTGTTCTGTATAACAAGTTTTTTTAAAATGTCTGAGCTTTCGCATTCAATGTAAATTGGAAATTCTGTTTTGGGAAACAGATTTTTTATAAAATTTCTAGTAGCGGAGTTTTCATCTTTTAAAATAATTTTCTCTTTTAAAATGTCTTTAATGGTAACGTTTTCTTTTTGAGTAAGTTTGTTATGAGGTGCTGCAACAATAACTATTTCCTCTTTTTTAATTTCTTCTGAAACAAAATTTTCATCTGTTATTGTTTTGTTAATTTCACCTATTATAGCTATGTCAATTTCATTTGATATAATTTTATCAAATAAATGTATGGAATTCTCGGTGAAAAATTTTAATCCGATTTCAGGAAACTTATGTTTGAATTTGTCGAGTATTTCAATAATAAAATGTTTGGAATAAGCTTCAGACATGCCTATTGTTATTTTTTTCAGGTCTTTTAAAGAATAAGCAAGCAGCTTTTGCTCCGCTTCGCATAATGTTTTGAATATTTTTTTCAAGTCTCTGTAAAGCACTTCTCCCTTGTCGGTTAAAGCAAAATTACTCCCTCTTTTTATAAGGCTGATTCCAAGTTTTTTTTCAAGATTTTTTATCTGCATTGATATGGCAGGCTGACTAATGTAAAGTTTTTTGGCTGCAAGTGAGAAGCTTTGAAGCTCTGCAACAATATGGAAATAATAAAGCTGTTTTAAGTTTTCCTCGAAAATCATAAATTGCCTATAAAAAAAATTTATACATATATAAGTTTAAATAAATTGACTTTTTAGCTGAACATACATTATAGCTATAATATAAACATTGTTTTACGTGCTTTTGCATTAAAACATATATAAATTAACACAGCTTATAAATATAGTCAAAACATTTTTTTAAAAAGGAGGTTTGCATGCCGGTATTATACACGCAAAACTGGGACATTATCAGGGAAAAAGAGGATGAATACTCAAAGTTTATTATCGAAGAATACAATCCAGTAATAAGAGAGTTAGGGATAAACATTGTCGGCGGATATTATGTTGAAGTGGGAACCGGTCCCAATACAATCGCATGTTTCACATTTGAAGATTTATCCGTTGTGAATAATAAAGTTACTGACAAAAAATTTATTGAAATTACAAACAAGCTTGCAAATTACGTTAAAAACAGAAAAGCAATGCTTGCTGTTTCCACAGGCAGAGTAAGGACTTCCGAGTATACTTTGCAAGAGAGCGTTTGGAAGTGGAATTTTTATTATAACGTAAAACCGGGGAAAAAAGAAGATTACAGAGAAATAATAGAAAAATCGGTTGCTATTTTTAATGCGCTTGATTTTGTTGAATTAACAGAAGAGTGGCGGGTTATTTACGGCGGCAAAGCTGACTATATATTTGAACTTACTTTTAAAGACCCTTACGACATAGGACGTCTTATGAACAATGCCGAGTTCAGAGACCTTGAAAAGATTATTAAAAAAGAAATTATCGACTTTCATTCTTCTCGTATTTTAAGAACCACGGAAAGATTTGAAAAACCGAGATGGTTAAAACTATAAAAAAGGGGGAAAAAATGAGCGAAAAAAGATTTTTGTATCCTGATGAAATTGAACAGATACCGGGGACAGAGGGTTGGGAAAGAATGTATCCTTACTACTATAAATGGGCTACAGACAAAGATCCTGACAAAAAAAATTACGAAAGAAATCAACTTTGGTATTATGACGGTCTTCATTATCCCGAGCCTCACTATCCTTTTGATTTGCTGTGGGACGAAGCTTGGTTTATGGCATTATCCCAATACAATAACAGAATTTTTATTGTTCCGCCTGCAAAGGGCATAGACCACAGGATTGTTAACGGTTATGTGTATATTACTCCGATTGGCATAGCTGACCCTAAAGAGATTGAAGCAAGAGTGCCTCATTTTATGGAGAGAGCTGGACATTATTATCAGAACTGGGATGATATTTGGAAAGAATGGGTTCCCAAAACCGAAGCGCTTATAAAAGAGTTGGATGCAATGGAATTTAAAGACTTGCCTGAAATGGAAGATATAAGTGTAGTGTTGGAACACAGAGGGATAAGCAGCGGTTATGATTTGAGAGTAAAATACGACGAGTTAATCAATCTCGGTTTTAAAGTATGGCAATATCATTTTGAGATGCTGAATCTCGGTTATGCAGCTTATGTTACTTTTTTAAACCTTGCAAATCAGATTTTTCCAGATATTCCCCTTCATGTTGTTACCAAAATGGTTTCCGGTATTGACGTTGTAATGTATAAACCTGATACCGAATTAATCAGGCTTGCAAAGCTGGCAATAGAGCTTAACCTTACAGATGTGCTTACTGATAAAAGTCTTGATTTCGAAGCTACTAAAAACAAATTGGAAGGAAGCGACAGCGGAAAAAAATGGTTGGAAGAATGGGAAAAAGCAAGGTATCCTTGGTTCTATATTTCAACGGGAACAGGTTGGTATCATCACCATAAATCATGGAATGACGATTTAAATGTGCCTTTGTCATCATTGAGAATGCATATTGCAGAGCTTCAAAAAGGAAACGATCCTTCCAGACCCACTGAAAAACTTGCAAAAGAAAGAGAAGAATTAATAGAAAAATATCTTGCTCTCATAAAAAATGAGAACGACAGAAAAGCTTTTGAAGAATCTTTGAAAATTTCTCAAAAAGTTTTCCCTTATGTTGAAAATCACCTGTTCTATGTTGAGCATTGGTTCCATAGTATTTTCTGGAATAAAGTTAGAGAAGTCGCACAGATTCTCGTTAATCACGGCTTTATAAAAGATATTGAAGATATTTGGTTTATGAACAGGTTCGATATAAAAGTGGCTCTTGACGATCTTACTTCAGCATGGGCTTCTGGTGTTGTTCCTGCGGGAAGAAGCTACTGGCCAGACGAAATAGAATGGAGAAAAGAAGTATATGAAAAATTTACAAAATGGACTCCCCCACCTGCTCTCGGGACACCTCCGGAAGTGGTTACCGAACCTTTCTCAATAGTTCTCTGGGGTGTTACAACAGACAGCCTTAAAAACTGGTTGAACGCCCTTGATTCAGGAGAAGGTGACGGAGAGGTCACGGAGCTTCACGGGTGCCCCGGTTCTTCAGGCGTTGTGAGAGGTAAGGCAAGAATCATTAAAAAAGTGGAAGACCTTGACGAACTTCAGGAAGGTGAAATTCTCGTTGCTCCTACCACATCTCCAAGCTGGGCTCCGGCATTTACCAAAATAGCAGGTGCCATCACAGATGTGGGCGGTGCAATGTGCCATGCTGCCATTGTTTGCAGAGAGTATAATCTACCCACTGTTGTCGGGACAGGGACAGGAACTTCCGCAATTAAAACAGGCGATATAATAGAGCTTGACGGAGACGAAGGAACAGTTAAAATCATTGAAAGAGCATAGAGCGTAGCTTAAACATGTCCCCTCTTTAACGAAAGAGGGGATTCGTTATTCAAATAAAGGCAGGAGCAGTGTTATGGAAGAGTTAAAGGACAGATATACAATTTGGTATGATGAGTTGAGAGGTGAAAATTTCAAGCTTACAGGCAAAAAAAATGCAAATCTCGGTGAAATGCTTAAAGCAGGTATACCAATAAGCCCGGGATTTGCAATAACCATAAAAGCAAATGATTATTTTATCACTGAAACCGGAATTAAAAATAAAATAGAAGAATACGTTGAAAAATATCCTAAGCCTTCCGAAGACAATATTAAAGAAATAAGCAAAGATATTATGGAAATGATTGAAAACTCAGAAATTCCCGCTGACCTTGAGGAAGATATTTTAAAAAATTACGACATACTGTGCGAAAAAGCAGGAGTAAAAGATCTTCCTGTGGCAGTAAGGTCAAGCGGAGCTGTTAGTATGCCGGGACAAATGGAAACATACCTGAATATCAGAGGCCATTCCGATCTTGTTAAATATGTAAAAATGTGCTGGGCAAGTTCTTATAATGTTGAAGCCATACATTACAGACTTAACAGGGATATGGGCGTTATTTTCAATATAGGCGTAGGTATCCCGAAAATGGTTAATTCGAGAATTTCAGGAGTTATTTTCACTCTTAACCCTTTAAACGGAGATTTGTCCAAAATTTCAATAGACGTTAGTTACGGTTTGGGAGAGGCTGTTGTGAGCGGACTTGTCACTCCGGATGCTTATCTTGTTGATAAGGTAACTTTTGAAGTTGTAAAAAAAGTAAAAGGCTCCAAAGAAGTTGAATGTGTCTACAGAGAAGGAAGCAGTGATATTGTTGAGAGAGAAGTTGATGAAGAGCGGAGAAACAAATTTTGCATATCCGATGCAGAGCTGAAATATTTATGTGAAGTTGCCGTTAGAATAGAAAACTATTACGGTAAACCTTATGATATAGAATTTGGAATTGATGCAGATTTGCCGTTTCCGGAAAACGTAATAATATTGCAGGTTAGGCCCGAATCGGTTTGGAACAAAAAGGAAGCTGAAGCAAAAGTTAAAAAGCCTCAGGATGCAATGGGGCTGATTTTAAGCCAGCTTATAACGGGAGTTAAGGTAAAATAGGATTTAGGGAATTAGGTAGGGGCAATTCATGAATTGCCATTACGGGATTTAGTGATTAGTCATTAGTCGATAGTCGTTAGACAATAGTCGATTTGGGATTTGGTGTCCTCTCACACCTGAATACACAAACTATTGACTATCGCCTAATTCAACGTTGAACTAATAACTTTGAACCTTGAACGAATTATATCGTATCACGTATGCACGTATCAAGTTGATATGTTTTGGATTTGATATTTTGAATTTTTCGGATTTCGGATTTCGATATTCGAATTTAATTAGAGGTTTTATGTTTAACAAAAAACTTTATAAAAAAATAATGTTCAATGTTATGGTTAAAGATATTTTTTGAAAATTAAGCAATTTGAAAAATCATTTATTCATTATAAAATAAAAAATTATGAAAAACAGGAGGAATTTATGGATTTAAGAGATTTCATAAAGGAATGTGAAAAGCACAATCAATTAAAAAGAGTAAAAAAAGAAGTTGACTGGAACCTTGAGTTATCGCACGTGGCAAAGGTAAACGAGGAAAAAAGAGGTCCAGCGTTACTGTTTGAGAAGGTTAAAGGATATAAAAATTCCGTATTAACAAGTGCATATTCCACAAAAGAGAGATTTGCAATTGCTCTCGGTCTGCCCGTAGGCACGTCAATGTGTGAAATGTCGAGACATTGGATGGAATTGGCAACAAAAGAGCTGCACAAACCTGAATTTGTCAAAACCGGTCCTGTTCTTGAAAATGTTGATGAAGGTAACAATATAAATCTCAATGAATTACCAATTCCTTTTATGTATCCAAAGGATGGCGGGAGATTTTACGGAACCGCTGTTTATCTTGTGTCAAAAGACCCTGACACAGGCTGGGTAAATTTGGGAACTTACAGAGGTATGGTGCTTGATGAAAAGAGCGTGGGCCTGCAATTAATAAAAGGGAAACATGCAGAGGTTATGCTGAGAAGATACGGAGAGCTTGGCAAAAAAATGCCTGTGCTTTATGTAATTGGCGGTGATCCTCTCGGATTTTTAACCGGTTCATCTCCTACAATGGGACAAGTTAGTGAGTATGACATAATGGGAGCCTTGAGGGGTGAGCCTTTAAAAGTTATAGAAGAAGAAATTACAGGGTTACCAATGGATGCTTCCGCTGAAATTGTTGTTGCCGGGTTTGTTGATCCTAATTCGGAAAATTTCAGAATGGAAGGACCTTTCGGAGAATACACCGGTTATTATTCAGGCAAGAAAAGTGACGAGTGGCCTAAGCCTTGGATAGATGTAAAAAGGGTTTACAAAAGGAACAATTATATTTTCTGGTCGACAACTGTTGGGAAACCTATTACCGATACCCACATGATTCAATCTCTAAATAGAACAGCCACATTGTGGACAGACCTTGAAACAATGAAAGTTCCCGGCATCAAATCAGTATTTATTCCTCCTGAATCAACAGGGAGATTCTGGGCAATAGTTTCTTTAAAACAGTTGTATCCCGGACATGCTCAACATGTTATGGATGCAGTTATGGGAAGTTATACAGGGCATTACGGAATTAAAGGTATCATAGCAGTTGATGAGGATATTCCTGCAGATGACTGGAACAAGGTTATGTGGGCAATGTCAACAAGGTATAATCCTGCAGACGATACTCAGATTATAAACAAAGGAAGGTCTACGCCATTGGACCCATCTCTCCCTATATACGAAGATTATATGGACAGAAGAGCAATAATAGGAAGAGTTCAAATTGATGCAACCATTCCTTTCCATTGGAAAAGAAAACCTATTGAAATTTTTCTTGATGATGATATGAAGAAGAAAGTTCTGGATAATTGGGAAGAATATGGAATTGATTAATTTTTCCGTTAGGGAAAAAATTTTTTCAATTACTGCTTTGGTTATTTTAACAGGCAAAGATGTTATTGTTATAGTCAGCGGCGGTAGGGAGCATATTGGAGCGGTTGGAGTCTCTCTCCCCGCTCTTTCCCATGTAAGCGGAGAGTTATCGTCAAGCACTTCAGTTATTACCGTTGCACCGCACAAAGAAGATGTTGTGGTCAAACTGATAGGAGAAAGACTTGCCAAGTCATTAAACAGAACCGTTTCCGTAATTGCGGGAATTCATTTTGACAATTTAAAAAAAGAAGACATTGATACGATTTTAAACTGTTGTGAAAAATTGACTTTGAAAATAATTGACAGATTAGGATAACTTATTATGAAAAAAAGGCTGATAATTGCTATATCCGGAGCTTCAGGGGTTACTTACGGCGTTAGGCTTCTCGAAGTCCTTAACAATATCTCAAATGTGGAGGTTCATCTTATTGTTTCCAGCTCTGCCGAAAGGATAATAAAAAAAGAATGTAATATCACGGATATAGACGATATAAAAAATTTAGCTCATGAAGTTCACGATTTTAAAGATATAGGAGCCAAAATATCAAGCGGCTCTTTTTTAACCGAAGGCATGGTGGTAATCCCATGTTCCATTAAAACATTATCAGGAATTGCAAATTCTTACAATGAAAATCTTATTATAAGAGCTGCGGATGTTTGCCTTAAAGAGAGAAGAAAACTCGTTGTTGTTGTGCGAGAGACTCCTTTACATTTGGGACACCTTGAGTTAATGGAAAAAGTTACAAAAGTCGGCGGTGTTATTTTGCCTCCAATGCCGTCTTTTTATCACGAGCCGAAAACAATAGACGATA